>JBEGRP010000019.1:0-10317 GCA_041180345.1 Actinomycetota bacterium
AACGAGAACAACTTGCGAACCAGCGATGGGTGGCTGCGCGAGACGGTCACCTGAGCACCACCGCGGGTGCCGCGAGCTACCTTGGTCACGTAGAAGCGGTAACGCTTGCCGTGACTGTAGTCCTCGCCTGGAACCTGCTCGCTGTCGGGAAGCATGGCTTCCACGGTACCCAGGTTTACGTAGACCAAATAAGGCTTTGGGCCCTGCTCGATGACACCGGTGACGATGTCTTCTTCCTTGCCCTGGAACTCGCCGAATACGGCGTCGTCGTTCAGTTCGCGCAGACGCTGAGCGATGACCTGCTTGGCAGAGTAGGCGGCAATACGTCCGAAGTTCTCCGGAGTGGCATCTACTTCTTCACCGGTAGGTTCGCCCTCTTCGTCGAGCACTGGAACAACGATAGAGACCTTGCCGGTCTTCTGGTCCAGGATTGCTCGGGCAGGGTCGTGATTTCCGACTGCGCGGTGGAAAGCGGCTACAACCGCTTCCTCGATGATCTGAACAAGCTCCTTGAACGGGATCTCACGCTCGGCCTCGACTTGCTTCAATAACCTCAGGTCGATGTCCATGGTGTTCCTCCGTTACTTGAGTTCTTGTACAGCAGAGTTTACCTTGACTGCGCGACGCTCGCCTGTGCGTCGGTTCCAGAGGTCAACTTCGCCGTTCTCCAAGCCCTTGCCCACGATGACGATATGAGGCACACCGATTAGCTCGGCATCACCAAATTTGACACCCGGGCTGACCTTTGGACGGTCATCCAGCATGACGGTCTTTCCAGCGGCTTCGAACTCGGTGGCTAGCTTTTCAGCGGCCTCAAACACCGAGTCATCCTTGCCGGCGGCGACGATGTAGACGTCCGCAGGCGACACCGCTTCAGGCCAGATCAGGCCCTTGTCGTCGCGGTTGGCTTCAGCCAAAACGGCAACCAGACGGGTGACACCGATTCCGTAGGAACCCATGGTCACGACCTGTAGCTTGCCGTTCTCGTCAAGCACCTTGAGGTCCAGCGCCTCGGCATACTTGCGACCAAGCTGGAAGACGTGACCGATCTCGATGCCGCGGGCCAACTCGAGCGGGCCGGAACCGTCAGGAGCCTGGTCGCCGGCGCGAACCTCGGCTATGTCGGCTAGGCCGTCGGCATTGAAGTCACGCCCCTTGACCAGCTCAAAGACGTGGTGGTCGGCGGTATTGGCACCGCTGATCCACTGGGTGCCGTCCACCACGCGGGGGTCAAGAAGGTAACGAATACCCGAGGTTCCTTCTTTGCCTAGAACCTGGGTGACCGGACCGTCCGCAGCAACCGAAACGGGGCCGATGTAACCCTTCACCAGTGCTGGGTTCGCTGCAAAGTCTGCCTCGGTGGCTGGTTCTACCTCATTCGGGCCAAAGGCAGCCTCAGCTCGCTTGGCATCTACCTCGCGGTCGCCAGGGACTCCGACTACAACAAGCTCACGCTTGCCCTCTGGGCTAACCAGAGCAAGCACCACATTCTTCAGGGTGTCTGCGGCGGTCCAAGCGCGGTCGCTGCGCGGGAAGTTCACGTTGGCGTGCTCAACCAGAGTTGCGATGGTCGCAGTACCTGGCGTGTGGTTGGCCTTGGCGGCTGGCAGCCCCTCGGTAGAGGTGGCGGCAGGTGCGACGGTCTGAACTGCTTCCACGTTGGCGGCGTAGCCACCTGGGGAACGAACGAAGGTGTCCTCACCGATCTCGCTCGGGCTCAGGAATTCCTCGGAGGCGCTGCCACCCATCGCACCGGCGTCTGCCTTAACGATGACATAGTCAACACCGAGGCGGGTGAAGATGCGCTCATAGGCATCACGTTGAGCCTGGTAGGCGGTTCGCAAACCCTCGTCGGTCAGGTCGAAGCTGTAGGCATCCTTCATCACGAACTCGCGACCGCGAAGGAGGCCAGCTCGCGGGCGAGCCTCGTCGCGGTACTTGTTCTGGATTTGGTACAGGCAGACTGGTAGGTCTTTGTAGGAAGAGTAGAGGTCCTTCACCAACAGAGTGAACATCTCTTCGTGGGTTGGCGCCAGCAGGTAGTCGGCCTTCTTGCGATCCTGCAGACGGAACAGATTGTCGCCGTACTCGGTCCAGCGGTTGGTCGCTTCGTATGGCTCACGTGGCAGCAGGGCTGGGAAGAAAACCTCTTGAGCACCGGCGTTGGCCATTTCCTCGCGGACGACCTTCTCGATCTTCGCCTTGACCAGCAGACCAAGCGGCAGCCAGGTGTAGACACCTGGGGCGGCGCGGCGAATGTATCCGGCGCGCAAAAGCAGCTTGTGGCTTGCGACCTCAGCTTCGGCTGGGTCTTCGCGCAGAGTGCGCAGGAAAAGGCTAGAAAGACGTGTTGGCATGCCTAATAGCCTACCGAGCGAGCCTACTTTTCGGCGACCACCACGGTTGGGCTGCCCACCAGAGCTGGGTCCATAGTTGCCGCGATTCGGTTGGCTTCTTCAATCAGAGTTGCCACGATTTCGCTCTCGGGAACGGTCTTGATGACCTCTCCCTTGACGAAAATCTGACCCTTGCCATTACCGGACGCCACACCGAGGTCGGCCTCGCGAGCCTCGCCCGGGCCGTTAACCACGCAACCCATTACGGCGACGCGCAATGGGACGGTCATTTTCTCCAAGCCGGCGGTTACATCGTTTGCCAACTGGTAAACGTCCACCTGGGCGCGACCGCAGGATGGGCAGGAAACGATCTCGAGCTTTCGAGGACGAAGGTTCAGGCTCTCCAGAATCTGGCTACCGACCTTGATCTCCTCCACAGGCGGTGCACTGAGCGAGACGCGAATGGTGTCGCCGATTCCCTTCGAGAGCAGAGCGCCGAAGGCCACCGAGGACTTGATGGTGCCCTGGAATGCCGGTCCGGCTTCGGTTACACCCAGGTGAAGTGGCCAGTCTCCACGCTCCGCCAGGAGCTCGTAGGCCTTGACCATGACCACCGGGTCGTTGTGCTTGACGGAGATCTTGAAGTCGTGGAAATCGTGTTCCTCGAACAGGCTGGCCTCCCAGACTGCGCTCTCCACGAGAGCCTCTGGGGTTGCCTTGCCGTACTTCTGGAGCAGACGGGGATCCAGCGAACCGGCGTTGACGCCGATGCGGATTGATACGCCAGCCTCCTTGGCGGCCTTGGCAATGGCACCGACCTGGTCGTCGAACTGGCGGATGTTTCCCGGGTTCACGCGAACCGCGCCACAACCGGCGTCGATTGCCTGGAACACGTATTTCGGCTGGAAGTGGATGTCGGCAATGACCGGAATCTGAGAGCGCTTGGCGATGATGCGCAAGACATCGGCGTCGTCCTGGCTTGGGCAGGCGACTCGAACGATGTCACAACCGGAGGCAGTCAACTCGGCAATCTGTTGCAGGGTGCCGTTGATGTCCGTGGTCTTAGTGGTGGTCATCGATTGAACGCTGATTGGAGCATCCCCGCCGACCGCGACCTTGCCGACCATGATCTTGCGCGACTTGCGACGCGGGGAAAGCACAGGAGGCGGGGTCTTGATTGGGCCCAGATTTACCGCAGGCATTCAATGCTCACTTTCACGAAGATGCTAGACAAGGCTAACGGAGAGTTGACTAACCGAGACTGATTGGGTTGACGATATCCGCCGAAATTACCAACAGGCTCATGGCCATTAGCAATCCCCACATCACCATGGTGAAGGGCACAAACTTTGCAGTGTCCAAGGGGCCAGGGTCTGCCTTACCAAGTAAGCGGTAGGCACGGCGGCGAGCGCCGTCCCAGAGCGCGCTGACCACGTGGCCGCCATCAAGCGGAAGCAGTGGCAGCAGGTTGAAGACGAAAAGCGCAAAGTTCAAACTGCCCAGCATTGCCAGCCAGTAGGCAATCTTGCCGGGGATGTCGATTCGATCATTGGTGCCAACCGAACCCGAAATGTTTCCGATTCCCAGCACCGAGACCGGGCCAGAAACAGAGCGCTTGCCACCGGTGAAGGTAGTCTTTGCCAGCTCGTAGACCTGCTGCGGCAGGTTGAGCACTAGCCCGGCAGTCTGTGCAACCGAGGTGACGATGACGTTCTGCGTGTAGCCCCATGGCATCGGTGCCCGAGCGTAGTTCAACTGAAGACCTAAAACACCGCGGTCTCGCAGCAGTAAGGACCCGTCCTTTTTATAGATCGGTTGCAGCGTGTTGTTGTCAAACGCCGGACGAGCCACCACCGCGGGGGCGATGGAAAATTCGAGCACCTCGGTGCCGCGCTTCACGGTCAGGTGAATACGCTGATTCGGCTGTGATTCAAGGGTGTTTTGAGCCTCTTGCCACATTGAGATCGGTCGGCCATTCACCTGAGTCACGACATCGCCGGCACGAATCCCAGCAACTTTGGCGGGACTCGGGAAACCACCGGAACAGGTGGTCACCGTGTAATCGGGATTAATGCAGTCGAACACCTTGGTGATCTTGTTCCCGGCCTGCATCCCACCGATGCCATTCATGGCAATCACTAGACACAGTGCGCCCAGGAACAGGTTCATGAATGGGCCACCCAACATCACGATGACGCGCTTCGGGACTGACAACCGATAGAAAGCCTTGGACTCGTCGTAGCTGCCGTCCTGATCGAACTGCTGTTTGCGCGCCTGTTCAATCCAGTTTCGAAGCCAACCGTCCTTGCGTTTTTCGTCTGGCTGATCCGGTCTAGGCGGGAACATGCCGGAAATGGCCACATAGCCACCCAGTGGCAGAAGTTTGATTCCATACTCGGTCTCGCCGCGCTTGGCAGACCACAGGGTCGGGCCGAAGCCGATCATGTATTTGGAAACCCGAGCACCAAACTTCTTTGCTGGCCACATGTGGCCGATCTCGTGCAGACCGATCGAGACGCCGATTCCGATTAGGAACACTATTACGCCGGTTAGATAAGCCAGGATGTCAGTCACAAGAATCAGCCTAAGACTTGGTTTGGACGTTTAGTTTGAGAGTTCACTTAGAGCGTGTGGGTAACTGCTAGCAGGCTTTGGCGATGATTCCGTCGGCGCGGTCGCGGGCCCACTTTTCGGCTGCCAGCACGGAGTCCAGAGTCAACTCTGAGGCCGGTTCATGTGAAGCCACAACTCGGTCAATCAGATCAACAATCTGGTTGAAGCCGATCTTGCCTCGGTGGAAGGCCTCAACTGCTTGCTCGTTTGCCGCGTTGTAAACCGCTGGATAGGTCTTCCCGGCGTTACCGACCTGGCGTGCCAAGGCGACAGAGCGGAAGACTGACTCATTCAGCGGCTCGAAAGTCCAAGTCGCGGCCTTGGTCCAGTCACAAGCTGGCGCAACATTCGGAACTCGGTCGGGCCAACTCATGCCCAAAGCAATCGGCAACTTCATGTTCGGTGGGGAGCACTGCGCCAGCACCGAGCCATCCACGAACTCAACCATCGAGTGGACCACCGACTGCGGGTGAACCGTCACGTCGATGCGGTCGAACGGGATTCCGAAGAGCAGGTGCGCCTCGATTACCTCAAGTCCCTTATTGACCAGAGTCGCGGAGTTGGTGGTCACCACTTTCCCCATCACCCAGGTTGGGTGAGCAAGTGCCTGCTCGGGAGTAACATCCTGCAGTTGCTCGCGGCTCCAGCCACGGAAGGGGCCGCCGGATGCGGTCAGAATAAGCTTGCGGACTTCGCTCGCAGAACCACCGAGTAGGCACTGGGCCAGAGCCGAATGCTCCGAGTCAACCGGCACAATCTGACCCGGCTTTGCCGCCTCGGTGACCAACTTGCCGCCAACAATCAGCGACTCCTTGTTAGCCAGCGCCAGAGTCTTTCCGGTCTTGAGAGTCGCCAGAGTCGGAGCTAGACCAATCGAACCGGTGATGCCGTTCACCACGACGTCGGCCTCGGTGGATTCCACCAGGTGGGTTGCAGCTTCGGCACCGAGGACTGCCTTTTCCGAAGGCACCGAGAACTGCGCACGCTGTGCCTCCAGAAGGTCACTGTTGGATCCCGCAGCCAGACCAACCACCTGGAATCGATCGGGGTTGGCGGCGATGACCTCAAGAGCTTGAGTTCCGATAGACCCGGTAGAACCGAGGATGATTACGCGACGCATTTGTCCATTCTCGCATCCAGTCAAAAAAGCCTGTGAAATCCCGCAAAATATGGGGGTGAAAAACCCCGGCGGCCCGTCCCCGCTCCCCCACGGGCTTAGGATTTAAACATGACTGATTTCACCATCGCTCAAGAGCGCAAAGTCGTTACTGCAATCCCTGGTCCGAAGTCCAAAGAACTCCACGAACGCCGCCGTAAGGCAGTTTCGAATGGTGTCGGAGCGGCCCTTCCGGTTTACATCGAGAAGGCAAACGGCGCGATTCTGGTTGACATCGATGGTAACCAGTTCATCGACTTGGGTTCGGGTATCGGTGTGGTTTCGATTGGCCACACTAACCAGGGTGTCATCGATGCGGTTCAGCACCAGGTGACTCAGTTGACCCACACTCTTTTTACCGTTACTCCTTACGAGCAGTACGTAGAGGTTTGCGAGCTGCTGAACAAGCACACTCCGGGCAACTTTGAGAAGCGCTCGGCACTGTTCAACTCGGGCTCGGAGGCAGTAGAAAACGCGGTCAAGTTTGCCCGCAAGTACACCCGCCGCCACGCCATCGCGGTTTTCGATCACGGCTACCACGGCCGCACCAACTTGACCATGGCCATGAACTTCAAGGCCGCCCCTTACGCCAACGGCTTCGGCCCGCTGGCCGGCAGCATCTTCCACGTGCCTACTTCGTACCCATTCCGTGACCCGGAGGGCATGACCGGTGAGCAGGCCGCAGAGCGCGCCATCGCCTACATGGAGAAGCACATCGGCGCCGAGGATCTGGCTGCCATCGTTATCGAACCAATCCAGGGTGAGGGTGGATTCATTGTTCCGGCACCTGGCTACCTGGCTGCACTGAGCAAGTGGGCACACGAGAACGGCGTTCTTGTGGTTGCCGATGAAGTTCAGGCCGGCGTTGCCCGCACCGGAGCCTGGTTCGCATCTTGCTACGAGGACGGCTTCGAGCCAGACCTATTCACCATTGCCAAGGGAATCGCTGGCGGCATGGTCATCTCCGCGGTCACCGGTCGCGCCGAGGTAATGGACGCCGCCCACCCAGGTGGAATCGGCGGAACCTTCGGCGGAAACCCAGTTTCGGCCGCGGCAGCTGTCTCGGTGTTGAAGGAAATCGAAGCCGGCGGTGTGATTGAATCCGCTCAGCGCATCGAATCGGTACTGAAGCCTCGCCTGGAAGAACTGAAGGCAAAGTACCCGGTTGTCGGCGACGTTCGTGGCCGCGGTGCGATGCTGGCGATTGAGTTTGTTGAAGCCGGAACCAAGAACCCAAACAAGGATCTGACCGACAAGCTGGTTGCACACTGCCACCAGAACGGTGTTCTGGTGCTAAACGCAGGCATCTACTACAACACCATTCGTTTCTTGCCACCACTGGTGATCACCGATGAGCTGCTGAATGACGCAATCGACGTCCTGGAAGCCGGTATCAAGGCTCACAGCTAGAAGTGAAAAGAAAAAGCCGCTCGATTCCTCGAGCGGCTTTTTTATTGCCGGTTTACTTGATCGCCATGAGGCGCTTTTGGCGCAGGTTAGAGCCGATCTGAGTGCCGACCACGATCAGAATCGCAAGGATGAACACAGCAGAAGCGATGACGTTGGCCTCTGCCGGAACACCCTTAGAGGCCGCGATGTAGATGTACATCGGGAAGGTCGTGACGGCACCGCCGCTGTTGAAGTAGGTGATGATGAAGTCGTCAAACGAAAGCGCGAACGAGAGTAGCGCGCCCGAAACGATTCCCGGAAGCAAAAGCGGGAAAGTGATACGCCAGAAAACGGCTCGCGGGTTGGCATAGAGGTCCTGGCCGGCTTCTTCTAGCACCGGATCCAGGGTTTGAACTCGAGCCTTCACGGTTACCACGACAAAGGACAGGCAGAACATGATGTGCGCCAGAATCACCGTGGCGTAGCCATAGCCGCTGCCCAGGTTGAAGAACAGGCCGGCTAAGCCGGCACCCATGACCACCTCGGGGGTTGCCATCGGCAGGAACAGCGACAGGCTGACCAGGCTTCGGGCCTTGAAACTGTAACGAACCAGAGCAATCGCCATCGCGGTGCCTAGGATGGTCGCCACCAAAGTGCTCACAGCGCTAATCAGCAGCGACGATCCGACCGCGTTGCAGATGTCACCGCGGGAGCAGACATTTAGCCACTTGTCCAGGGTGAAGCCCTGCCAGATCGTATTGGTTCGCCCCTTCGAGTTATTGAACGAAAACGCGATTGTGTAAGCGATTGGAACCAGCAGGTAGACCAGCGCGATGAGCGAATAGAGCGGGAGGACCAGGCGGCCCAGTTTGAGCTTTCTCACAGCAGGTCCTCCGTTCCGGTGCGACGAACGTAGAACGTGACGATTAGCAGGATCACTGCCATCAGAACCGCAGACATCGCCGAGGCCGACGGATAGTCGCTATTCACCAGGAAGTCGGCCTGGACCAGGTTGCCGATCATCGAGGTATCCGAGGCTCCAAGGAAGTCTCGACTGGCATTCACGTAGTCACCGGTTATCGGAATGAAGGTGAGGAGCGTGCCGGAAATGACACCCGGCATCGTAAGCGGCAGGGTCACCTTGGTAAAGATCGCAACCGGGCTGGCGTAGAGGTCATCGGCGGCTTCCAACAGACGCAGGTCGAGGCGCTCCAGCGAGGTATACAGCGGCAGAGTCATGAATGGAATGAAGTTATAGACCAGACCCCAAACCACGGCGCCGGGGGTTCCCAGGAAGTGATACGAGGGGTCGAGGTTCAACAGCTGACGTACGAAATTCATGGTCACCGAGTCATCGGCAAAGATTTGCTTCCAGGCGATGGTGCGCAGTAGGAATGAAATGAAGAACGGAGCTACCACTAGTGTCAGCGTGAGCTTCTGAATTAGCGGCCGGCTTCGCAGACGAATTCCCACAAAGTAAGCCAGCGGATAGCTGATCAGCAGCGCCAGAACCGTAGCCACGAAGGCGTAACCAAAAGAGCGCAGAATCTGAGGCAGGTAATCGACTAGGACGTGCTGATATGAGGCTAGGTCGAAACCGTACTGATACATGCCGATTGCGCCTGATGGGTCCGGAGTCTCCACCGAGGTAATCAGCAGCGACACCAGAGGAATCATGAAGAACATGCCCAGGTAGAGCAAACCCGGAAGCAACAAGACCCAGACGAACTTACCCGACTTCAGCGGAGTGGAACTCTGCTTTGGCGCCGAGGTGCTGAAACCCGCCATCGCCATGGCTATGCCTCGTCGCCGACCGGCAGATCTGCCAGTCCAAAAGCGTGTTCAACCTTGAAGGAAACCCAAACCTTCTCGCCCAACTCGATCACCGGGCTGATGCCAACGTTTTGAGCGAACACAATCACGTCGCCGACATTTGGGATCTCGATTAGGTACTGGTTGCTAACGCCGGTGAAGCGGATGTCCTTGATGGTTCCCGGGCCCAAGATGTTGCGCTCGGAGCTGGCGACCGGCTCGCTGCGGTGGAACTCGGCCTTCTCCGGACGAACACCGATGGCAATCTTGCCCGCCTGCTTCTCGGCACGGTTCTTAGGCACCGCGATACGGCTTCCAGCGACACTGATGCTCAGACTGTCGCCGCTGGAGTCGGCGATCTCGCCCACGAAGATGTTGGACTGACCCAGGAACTTGGCAACGAAAGCCGTCTTAGGGCGCTCGTAGAGAGCCTCTGGTGCACCCATCTGCTCGATCCGACCGCGGTTCATAACCGCAACGGTGTCGGCCATGTCCATGGCCTCCTCCTGGTCGTGGGTCACGTGGAGGAAGGTCAAACCAACCTCCATCTGGATGGCCTTGAGCTCAATCTGCATCTGGCGTCGGAGCTTTAGGTCCAGGGCACCCAGCGGCTCGTCTAGAAGGAGCAGCGAAGGGCGATTGACGAGGGCTCGTGCCAGAGCGACGCGCTGCTGCTGTCCACCGGAAAGTTGCTGTGGCCGGCGCTCGCCGACGTGGGCAAGCTCAACTAGATTCAGCGCCTCCGTCGCCTTTGCAATCGGATCAGCGACTTTGCGGCGTCGAAGCCCGAATGCCACATTCTCGAGGATTGTCATGTGCGGGAACAGCGCATACGACTGGAACACGGTGTTGACCGGACGCTCGTGCGGCTTGGTGTAGGTGACATCCTGGCCACCAATCAGAACCTGACCCTTGGTCGGCTCTTCCAGACCCGCGATAATTCGCAGCGTCGTGGTCTTACCGCAGCCAGATGGGCCTAGGAGGGCAAAGAATTCGCCGGATGGGATGTGT
>JBEGRP010000020.1:0-14313 GCA_041180345.1 Actinomycetota bacterium
TTGGCGCCGTCGCCCGCGAAGTATCGGCTGGGGAAGCGGCTCCAGTAGCCCTCGATGTAGCGTTCCGGGTTCTTCCAGATTCCCCGCAGCATCGATGGCCAGGGCTCGGTGATTACTAGATAGCCGCCATGCCCGTTTTCCAGGACTCGACCGTCATCGTTCACCACGGCCATGTCTATTCCAGGCAGTGCCAGCTGGGCTGAACCCGGCTTTAGAGTGGTGAGCCCAGGCAGTGGACTGATCATGATCGCACCGGTCTCGGTCTGCCACCAGGTGTCTACGATCGGGCACTTTCCACCACCGATGACGTCCCGGTACCACATCCAAGCTTCGGGGTTGATCGGTTCGCCCACCGAGCCCAGAACACGCAGTGACTTCAGATTGAATTTGTCTGGAATCTCTCGACCCTGCTTCATGAAGGAGCGGATTGCGGTCGGGGCCGTGTAGAAAATGCTGACGCCGTATTTTTCGATGATTTCCCACCAGCGACCGGGGTGTGGGGCGTCAGGTGTTCCCTCGTAGATGACCTGGGTGGCACCGTTTGCCAGCGGTCCGTAAACCACGTAACTGTGACCGGTGATCCAGCCGACATCGGCGGTGCACCAGTAGACATCCGTCTCGGGGTGGAGGTCAAAGACGTTTCGGTGAGTGTAGGAAGCCTGAGTCAGATAGCCGCCGGAGGTGTGAAGGATTCCCTTTGGCTTACCAGTGGTGCCCGAGGTGTAGAGGATGAAGAGCGGGTTCTCGGCATCGAAAGCCTCGGCCTCATGTTCTTCGTTGGCGCCTTCGAGTGCCTCATGCCACCAGATGTCTAGGTTGTCGTTCCAAGCCAGATCCTGACCGGTACGCTTTACGACCAAAACGTTCGTGACGGTGGGGCATTTGTTGTCTGCCAGCGCTTCGTCTACGGCTGGTTTCAAGGCGCTGGCGGAACCGCGACGGAAGCCCCCATCGGCAGTGATCACGAGCTTGGCCTCCGCGTCATCGATGCGGGTGTGCAGTGCCTCGGCGCTAAATCCCCCGAACACCACCGAGTGAACCGCACCAAGTCGAGCCACCGCAAGCATAGCGATTGCGGCCTCAGGGATCATCGGTAGGTAAATTGCGACTCGATCGCCCTGCTTGATGCCCAGGTCGGCGATGGCATTGGCAGCGCGCTTTACTTCCGCGGTCAGCTGCGCGTAGGTGTAACTCTTGGTGTCGCCAGGCTCGCCCTCGAAGTGAATCGCGACGCGGTCGCCTCGCCCCTCCAAGACGTGACGGTCTAGGCAGTTGTAAGCAACGTTTAGCTGGCCATCTTGAAACCACCGGGCGAAGGGGGCGTTCGACCAATCCAGCACTTGGGTAAAAGGCTTGTGCCAATGCAGGTTTCGAGCCTGCTTTGCCCAGAACGCTAGCCGATCGGCTCGGGCTTCCTCGTAGATTCCTGGTTGCGCTACAGCATTTGCAGCGAATGTCGGGTCTGGTGCGAACGAACGGTTTTCCGTTAGTAGGTTCGCAAGCGATCCTTGATTAGTCATTTTGTTCCTCGCCATCGAAGATTGCATTACTAACCTACTCAGTGAAAAACGCGTTTTTTCTTTTTGCCAGTTTGGAATGTAACTGATTGGTAACGGGTTACTATTAAAGCGTCGGTTTCGACCGACTCGCGTTATAGCGGCTCCCCCCAGTCGCATAGCGCCGCCGGCGGCTCTCCCCCCAGAGCCGCCGGCCTCTTACTTTAAGCCGGCATGCGGTTTGGCTGGCGACATGGTTTTCAACAGCCCTCTTTGCGGGAATAGTCAACAGAACGCGCGGTCCTTGGCCGCTGCCGTTGCAGGCACTGCAGGCTGAACGAATGAATCTCCTGCTCGAGCACCTCCGGAAGTCGCCGTTGCTAGAGGTGCTAGACCGGCTGATCGAGCTGCTGTCCAAACCCGGCCTACGCGACGTCTTGGCCAACGGGGCAGGGGAGTGGTGGGTCGATTTCGGAAATGGTCTCGTGGCCGCACATGAAATCAGTTTGGATCGTCACCAGCTTGACCATTTCAGTCGAACTCTGGTTGCCGTTGGTGGCAGGCACCTGGACGCACTGAACCCTATGGCGGATGTGTCTATTGGCTCCGATTCGATTCCGGAGTTAGTTGAACTCGGAATATCGACCATCAGAATTCATGCCGTTCTGGCGTCGCCGGTGAGCGCGCTAACCCTACTTTCGATTCGAGTGCATCGGGCCGACTTGCCTTCGCTCCGGAGCCTTTATCGGAGCGGAGCTTTGGACTCCTTTCAGTTTCACCAGTTGACCGAGATTGCCAAATCGCGAGCAAACTTTTTGATCTCTGGGCCAACCGGTTCAGGTAAAACCACGTTGCTGCGGGCGATGCTGGCCGAAACGCCAGACCTGCGCACAGTTGCCGTTGAGGATGTGGCCGAGCTGGCGCCGGTTTCGGGTCACTTCATTGGACTGCAGACCCGACCGGCCAATGTCGAAGGTGCCGGAATGATTGCCTTGGCCCAGCTAGCGCGCGAGGCACTGCGGATGCGACCGGATCGGTTTGTGGTTGGTGAAGTCAGAGGACCGGAAGCCAAGGTGCTGCTGCAGGCCATGAATACCGGGCACTTGGGTTCGGCGGCAACTATTCACGCAAACGCTGCGGATTCGGTGATTGCACGGTTTCGACTCATGTTGGACCAGCCGGGATTGAGTGATGCAAGCCTGGCAGCCGCAATCACCGCAGCGATTCAGTTCATTGTCCATTTGGACTCGGCCGGCCGGGTTTCGGTTTCGCGAACGAGACCCGCGTGAATTACAATCTTGCGCAGTTTTGCGAGCAATTGGGCATGCGCACCAAGACAATTCAGGCGCTTCAGGAAGCCCACGAAAACTTTGCCAGGGAGTTGTCGCACCGAGTATCAGCGGCCTCAGCGCCCGCCGCGCAGACGGCAACTCTCATCCTCTGGTTGCCCTGGCTTGCCATGGCCGCAACGCAGTTATTGGGCCTTCGCCCGCTGAACTTCCTCCTGCACTCTTGGGTGGGGCTGCTGCTTTTGGCTTTGGCTGGCGGAGTTTCATGGTTCACTTCCCGGACCACCCGAGGTCAGCTATCGCGCGTCCATGCCATGCCACCCGATCCCGGACTCTGGCGCAGTGCGTCGGCACAGGCGTTAAAGGACGGCGTGGGGCCGCTTGCCTTGCTCTCATGCTTGGAAGTTCACTGCGATTCGCCCACCGAGAAAACTCTGGTTCAAAGTTGCGTTATCGAATCGCTGACCACTGGCAAGCCTCTGGCGCGGACGCTGGAGAAGGGGGCGGTCACAGATCGTCAAGCGGTTCGCTGGCAAAAGGAACTTGAGCTTGAAAAGCTGCCGATTCGGGTGTTGGCAATCACCGGCGGACTGATGCTTCCACAGTTCTTGCTGCTGCTACTAATCCCCACCGTATTGAGCGCTTTGAAGTCATTCATTTAGGGGCATATAAAAGGAGAAAAATATGAAGAAATATCTGCAATCAGATAGCGGTGCGGTGACTGCGGAGTATGTGATCGCAACTATGGCAGCCGTGGGGTTTGCCACCCTGCTTTTGGTCATATTGAAAAGCGATGAGGTCAGGCAGATTCTCTTGGGCATGGTGAAACAGGCGCTCGAGGTAAAGCTCTGATGCCTGTGGCGAATTGGGTCCGTTCCGCCAAGGTAAGGCGCCCCAGAAGTCCCGAGTTGGGAGCGGTCACAGCCGAGTTTGTGATTCTCATGCCCGCAGTTGTTCTCGTGCTCCTCATTGGCTCTTCGGTGCTAGCGCTTCAAGAGCAGCGGCTCGCACTCAACCAGGAGGTCGGCCTTCTAGCCAGGTTGATTGAGGCGGGTTTCGAAAACTCACAAATTCGCGAACGCTCGGCGGCCGCCGGGATTTCATTAGAAGTCAAGGATTCGGGTGACTTGACTTGCCTAACTGGAAAAAAGGTTGGAAGTGTCTTCGGGTTAGGCGCTTTCCCTATTTCGGCGTCAATGTGTGCACTGGCACCCGGGAGGTAGCGGAATCTCGATGCGCTTTAGCGAGGAAGGCGGCGCTGGCAGCGTCTTGGCGCTTGGGATTATTGCCGCTTTGCTGGTGGTTCTGTCTTTTGGCTCGGCGGTTGGTAGCTTGACCCTAGGTCGGATGCAACTGCAGAGCTCGGTGGACCTTGCTGCACTGGCTGCCGACCAGAATCTAAGGGGTCTGTCTACTGGAATACCCTGCGATCGAGCGAGACAGGTTTTGACGTTAAATATGTCGAAACTGGTTTCGTGCCTTATTGTCGGTGAAGTAACTACGGTTGCGGGCACTGCAACAGTTATGGGTATAGTGCTAAACGCAACAGCAACTGCGGAACCTCGATAGTCGCAGATATATAAGGAGCAACATTTGGGTACAAAACTGGTGATCGTTGAGTCGCCTGCAAAGGCTAAGACGATTTCTAAGTACCTCGGTCCGGGCTATGAAGTGCTGGCCTCGGTGGGTCACATTCGCGACCTAATTGACCCGAAAGACCTCCCCGCCGAGAAGAAAAAGGGTTCGCTCGGCAAGTTTTCCATCGACATTGAGAACGATTTCGAGCCGTACTATTCGATTTCTCCAGGCAAGTCCAAGACCGTAACTGACCTGAAAAAAGCTTTGTCCGGTGCCGACGAGTTGCTGCTGGCAACAGATGAGGACCGCGAGGGTGAGGCTATCGCCTGGCACCTGCTGCAGGTTCTAAAGCCAAAGGTGCCGGTGAAGCGAATGGTCTTTCACGAGATCACCAAGGAAGCCATCCAGCATGCGGTAAACAACACTCGCGCCCTGGATGAGAATTTGGTTCAGGCCCAAGAGACCCGCCGCGTTGTTGACCGTCTCTACGGCTATGAAGTTTCCCCTGTCCTTTGGCGCAAGATCAACCGTGGCTTGAGCGCAGGTCGCGTTCAGAGCCCCGCCACTCGTCTAGTCGTGGAGCGCGAGCGCGAGCGCATGGCTTTCGTCAGCGCCAGCTACTTCGACGTGAAGGCCACCTTCCAGACCGCTGACTCGACCCAGGCTCCCTTCGAAGCCAAGCTGGTTTCACTTGCCGGCAAGAAGATCGCCACTGGAGACTCCTTCGACGACAGCGGAAAGCTTAAGGCAGACGTGCTGGTCCTGGATGAGGCCTCGGCACAGGCGGTGGCATCGGCGGTAACGGATTCCTCGGCAGTGATCAAGGTCACCGATGTCGAGTCGAAGCCCTCGATTCGTCGCCCGGCAGCGCCTTTCACGACTTCTACCCTCCAGCAGGAGGCCAGCCGCAAGCTGCGCATGAGCGCGAAGCAGACCATGGACACCGCCCAGCAGCTCTATCAGGACGGTTACATCACCTACATGCGTACCGACTCGCCAACGCTGTCCGCACAGGCGATTACGGCTGCGCGCAACCAGGCAAAGTCGATGTTCGGCCCCGAATACGTTTCCGAGGCCCCTCGGGTTTACACCGGCAAGAACAAGAATGCCCAAGAGGCTCACGAGGCAATTCGGCCCGCCGGTGACAGCTTCCGCACTCCAGCCGAGCTTCGAGGCCAGCTGATGGGGCGCTCTCTGGAGCTGTACGACCTGATCTGGAAGCGAACTGTCGCGAGTCAGATGCAGGACGCTCGTGTAAACACCACCACCGCGAAAATCTCGGTGGCACCGTTGAACGGAACCCACTTTGCCAACGCCGAGTTCTCGGCATCGGGCACTGTCGTCACCTTCCGCGGCTTCATGGCCGCCTACGAGGAGAGCTACGACGAGGGTCGAAACGACGAAGACGAGAAGGCCGAGAAAAAGTTGCCGAACCTGGAAGTTGGCCACTCGCTGACTCCGGTAGAGGTTCTAGCCAAGGACCACCAAACTCTTCCTCCGCCTCGCTACACCGAGGCAAGCCTAGTTAAGGCTTTGGAAGAAGACGGCATCGGCCGCCCGTCCACCTATGCCGCGATCCTCAGCAACATCACCAGCAAGGGTTACATTCGTCGCCGAGGACAGGCTCTGGTTCCGGAGTGGATTGCCTTCACGGTCACCCGTTTCTTGGAGGAGAACTTCGGCCACCTGGTCGACTACGCCTTCACCGCCTCGATGGAGGAGGACTTGGACCGCATCGCCGCAGGTGAGCTTGAGCACACCAAGTGGTTGAAGCGTTTCTACTTCGGCGACACCGCCGAGCAAGGCCTGCTGCCAACCGTCGAATCTTTGGTCGATCAGGATGCTCGCGCCATCAACTCGTTCTCGCTCGGTGAAGGCGTAACGCTTCGCACCGGCAAGTACGGTCCATACCTTGAGGTCACCGCCGAGCCAGGTGTGGACGGCGCTGACGAAAACGGGCGTCGAGTTATTAACCTGCCGGAGGATCTAGCCCCGGATGAGCTGAATCAGGGCAAGATCACCGAGTTAGTCAACGCCCCGGTCGCCACTGATCGAGTGCTGGGTGTCGACCCGGAAACCGGATTCAACGTGCTCTTCAAGGACGGCCGCTATGGTCCTTACGTAACGCTTGAGGACCCAAAATCGGACAAGCCAAAGACCGCTTCACTCTTCAAGACCATGGATCCGGCAACCGTTTCGCTGGATGAAGCCCTGAAACTGCTTTCGCTGCCGCGCGTTGTTGGCGTCGACCCCGAAACCAAGAACGAGATAACTGCGCAGAACGGCAAGTTTGGCCCGTACCTGAAAAAGGGCACCGACAGCCGCAGTTTGACCGCGGAAGAGGAGATCTTCTCGGTGACCCTGGAGCAGGCCTTGGCCATCTATGCCGAGCCAAAGTACCGCGGTCGCAGTGCCGCCGCCGGACCACTGAAGGAGTTCGGCGAGGACCCTGCGTCTGCCGGCAAGGTCGTGGCGAAAACCGGCCAGTTCGGTGCCTACATCACTGACGGTTTTGTGAATGCAACCATTCCGAAGGATGAGACCATCGAGGAACTGAGCAACGATCGAGCCTACGAACTGCTGGCGATTCGTCGCGAGAAGTTGGGTCTCGAACCGGGTCAGGCGCCAGCCAAGACCAGCAAATCGGGTGCCCGCAAGGCCGCGCCAGCGAAGACTGTGAAGCGCGGAACCACGCGCAAAGCCAAGTAATCTCTAACCATGAGCGGTCTCTTCATAACCTTCGAGGGCATCGATGGCGTGGGTAAGTCAACCCAAGCCGACCTCCTCGAGGCCTACCTGACCCAGCTGGGCAACGAGGTTATCCGAACCTGTGAACCTGGCGGCACCGAGTTGGGTCTAGAGATCCGTCAACTGCTTTTGCACCGCAAGGGAGAGGTTGCACCGCGCGCCGAGGCGCTGCTATTTGCCGCCGACCGCGCTCATCACGTTGCAACCAAGATTCGCCCGGCGCTCGCCGAGGGCAAGGTGGTCATCAGCGACCGCTACTTCGATTCCTCGGTGGCATATCAGGGTGCCGGCCGTGCACTAAGCATGGAGGACGTCCGCCAGGTGAGCATCTGGGCGGTTGACGGGCTGTTGCCGCAGCTGACCGTTCTCCTTGACCTAGATGCCGCAAGCGCTAGAGCCCGTCGCAACACCACCGGTGAAGCGCCAGATCGTATTGAGCGCGAGAAAATCGAGTACTTCGAGGCCACGCGTCAGGCGTTCCTGCGGTTGGCGGCAGCCGAACCGGACCGATTCTTCGTAGTAGACGCCAATCAGTCGTTAGAAGTAATGCAGGCTCAGATCCGCGCCCGCGTCAATCAGTTGTTGGGTTAGTTTTGAGCGCACCGATTTGGCATGAGTTGGCTGGTCAGCCCGAGGCAATCGGACAGCTGGAACTAGCAGTCCGAAATCGTGACGGGGGAGTCCATCACGCCTGGCTCTTCACCGGCCCACCGGGAAGTGGCCGAAGCAATCTAGCAGTCGCCTTCGCGGCCGCTCTGTTGTGCACCGAGGGTGGCTGCGGCGAATGCAAGTCGTGCCGAATGGTGACCGGCGGAACCCACCCAGACGTGACCGTGTTGGCCACCGAGCGCATCCAGATCAGCATCGAAGAGGTGCGAGCCCTGGTCACTAACTCCTACCTCGGTTCATCGGTGGGCAAGTACCGCGTGATGATCATCGAGGATGCGGACCGCATGACGGATCGCACCTCAAACGTTCTACTCAAGGCTCTGGAAGAGCCGCCAGTTAATACGATTTGGATGCTCTGTGCTCCATCTGAGGCGGACCTCCTGCCGACCATTCGGTCGCGCGTTCGCCGGGTCTCGTTGAAAGTCCCCAGCGTGGAAGACGTTGCCCGCCTGCTGGTCGAGCGAAACGGCATTGAACCAAAGCTTGCCTCGCAGGTTGCTGCCGAGGCTCAGAGCCACATCGGCATGGCGCTGCGCCTAGCAACCAGCACCGAGGCTCGCAGTCGCCGCCGCGAGACCCTGCTTTCCGCGCTGAATATCAGTGGGGTTTCCAGCGCCATGATGGCGGCGGATCAGTGGACCAATATCGCCAAAAAAGACGCTGATGCCTTGACCATCCTCCGAGACGCCGAGGAGCGCGAGCAGTTGCTGGCCACCATGGGTTTGGAGGAAGGGGAGACCATTCCTCCCGCCCTGCGCCCCTTGTTCAAGCAGCTTGAAGAGACCCAGAAGCGTCGCGCGACTCGCAGCCTGCGTGACGGTATCGACCGCATTCTGGTTGACCTGCTATCGCTTTATCGTGACGTTTTGACGCTTCAACTGCGGGCTTCGGTGCCTCTGGTTAACGACGACCTACGTTCCAGCATGGAAAAACTCGCGGAGTCCAGCACTGCTGCTCAAACCTTGGAAAAGCTTGAGAGTATCGCCGTCGCTCGCAAACGCATCGATGCCAATGTGCAAAACTTGCTGACACTAGAAGCGCTCGCGGTTTCGCTCCGCCGGCCTCAGTAACCCGGGAGGCCGTCATGAAGAAGAGAAGCTGGTTCGTAGCCGCTATTGCCGCCGCTGCAACTGCCGCGGTTACCGCCTGTGCACTTGTGGCTGCACCGAGCGACGCAACCACTCCCGCCAGCTACGGCAAAGCCGGGGTTTTCAAGACTGCGGCCGACTATGGCAACCAAACCGTGGACTGGAATAACTGCGGAACCGATCTCTTCTGTGGCAAGGTAATCGTGCCGATGGATTGGAACAAGCCCTCGGGGGCAACCATCCAGCTGGCGGTCATTAATCACCGAGCCAGCGTGGCCAATCCGCTGGGCTCAATCATCTTCAATCCGGGTGGCCCAGGCGCCTCGGGCTATGACTTTGTCAAAGAGAGCGTTAGCGCAATTGGCACCAAGGCGCTTCGGGCCAACTACAACCTGCTTGGATTCGATCCACGCGGAGTCCAGAACTCGGTGCCAGCGGTTCGATGCTATGTCAAGGACTCGAACACTCCGTCACCGGAAATGGACACTTTCCTTTACGGCGACAGCGGTTACCCGCTGGGAAGCAAGAAGGATTTGGCGGTCACCCGATTGGCTATCAAGTCTTTTGACGAGGCCTGCCTCAAGAACACTGGCCCGCTGTTGGGGCACCTCGATACCGTCAGCACCGCCAAAGATTTGGATGTTCTGCGCGCTGTGATGGGTGACACCAAACTGAACTACCTGGGCTTCTCATACGGAACCTTTATCGGCGTGAACTACGCGGCGCTCTTCCCGACCAAGGTTGGAAAGATGGTTTTGGATGGTGCCGTCGACCCAACGGTTTCGGACGCCGACCAGAGCGTGAATCAGTTGAAGGGCTTCGACCAGGCGTTGCGGAACTACCTCGCCGACTGTCTAGCCGGAAACGGCTGCCCGTTCACCGGCACTGTCGCCGACGCGCAAAAGAAGATTTCCGATTTCCTAATGGGTCTGGAAACCAAGCCGATCAACACCAGTGACCGCGGGCGAAAGCTGACGGTTGCGATGGCGACCTCTGGCATCGACATGGCGCTCTATTCCAAGAATTATTGGCAGTACCTGACCGCGGGTTTCAACAGCGCATTCAAGGGTGACGGCACCACGTTGCAGCGCCTCGCAGACTTCTACAACGACCGCAATGCTGACGGCACCTACAACTCCAACGAGATGGAAGCCTTCATGGCCGGCTGCCCAGAACAAGCGAGTTCTGGCGGCCAGCTCGGTGATGGGCCGTTACTGGCAGTTCGGCGGTCTGGCTTGCACCTATTGGCCATATCCGGTTGCCAAAAACCTAAAGTCATATGCCGCTAAGGGCGCGCCAACTATCGTCGTGGTGGGAACCACCGGTGACCCGGCTACTCCTTACCAGCAGGCGGTGAACCTGGCTCGTAAGGTGCTCGCCAAGGGTTTCCTGATTACCTACAAGGGCGAGGGGCACACCGCCTACGGTCAGAGTCACGAGTGTGTGGATTCCGCGGTTGATAACTTCTTCATTTCTGGATCCCTGCCCAGTGCGGATCCACTCTGCCAGTAGGCCCAAACCGCTCCTTCGGTTTTCAGTAAACGCTTCCAGAATTTCAGTCCTTACAAACTGATTTTCATTTTTGATACCCATTTGTTAGCGTTCAACGGGGATTTTCCCACTTGGAAGCGTTTACAATAAACCAGTCATTTCATGACGAAAGCTTCGCGTTTTTCGAAAGGGTCCACCATGGCCGGTGCCAGCATCCTCGTTTACTCCGAGCGCGTCGGAGGCAACCTCGGTGAAATCGAAAAGCTGCTGCAGGGCCCATTGAAGGACTTCAGCGGCGTTCATGTCCTGCCGTTCTTCCACCCATACGACGGTGACGATGCCGGCTTCGACCCTATTGACCACACCATCGTCGATCCTCGTCTGGGCGCCTGGCCTGACTTCAGCCGAATCAGCCAGACCCACGAGCTCACCGCCGACCTGATCGTAAATCACGCCTCATACCTTTCCCCAGAGTTCATCGACTGGCAGGAAAAAGGCGACGCCAGCGAGTACGCCGGCATGTTCCTAACCTTTGACGCCGTCTTCCCAAACGGTGGCACCGAGGAGGGAATCACAAGTTTTTACCGCCCACGGCCGGGTCTGCCTTTCACTGCCTACGAGGTCGATGGCAAGCGTCGCCTAGTCTGGACCACCTTCATGCCATCCCAGGTGGACATCGACATCAAGCATGAGGCCGGTCAGGCTTACCTGCGTCGCGTGTTAGATGCACTGAAGTCTGGTGGCGTCAAGGTCGTCCGCCTGGATGCCGTTGGCTACGCCGTCAAGACCCCGGGCACTGACAGTTTCATGACTGAAGAGACTCTCGAGTTTGTTCAGGAAATCACTGACCTGATCCACAGCTACGGCATGCGTGTCCTGGTTGAGGTTCACGCTCACTACACCCAGCAGCAGGCAATCGCTCCGCTGGTGGACCTGATCTACGACTTCCAGACGGCCCCGCTGTTGCTGCACTCGTTCTTCAAGGGAACCGTCGACAAACTCGGCTTGTGGTTCCAGCAGCGTCCAAACAACTGCCTGAACGTTCTGGATACCCACGACGGCTATGGCGTCATCGACGGCGGCCCGATCAACGGCAAGCCTGGCCTAATCAGCCAGCAAGACATGGCTGACATCTTCGATGTTGCCGCTAAGAACACCGAGGGCCACTCGGCCATCGCCTCGGTGGTGCCACAGTGGTTCACTCTGCCGCACCAGATCAACGCCACCCTGCCGAACATCGTTGCCGACGACACCGCCTACACAATCATGCGCGCGGTTCAGTTCTTCCTGCCGGGCGAACCACAGGTCTACTACGTTGGTCTGTTCAACGGAATGGATGACCGCGATCTGTTTGCCAAGACCGCCAACGGTCGCGATACCAATCGCCACAACTACACCCCGGCTGAAATTGATGCAGCCCTGGCGACTGCCGTTCCAAAGGCAATCATCGGCCTGGCCCGCATTCGACGCCACGAACTGTTCGACAACGGTAGCTTCAACTGGAAGATCACTGGTGACGACAGCATGAACCTGACCTGGGTGAGTGACGCTGCAAAGCTGACTCTGGATTTCAAGACCACTGTGGGCGCGCCATCGTTTGCGATTGAACTCACCGAGGGTGGGGCCGTAAAGCGGGCCGCATCGGTCGATGAGCTCGGTGCTTGGTAAGTAGTCTCAACTGAAAAGCCGGTGGGAGACCACCGGTTTTTTGCTATCTGAGGATCTCGAGCAGGGTCGTTCCCAGCAGGAAGGCAGCCAGCCCTGTAATCAGGATGCCGCCGATGCCGACGATGGTTGCCAGGCGGCCAGTTCGGGCAAATATCCAGTGACGGGCGACCGAAGCGGAGAGGCTATAGGCGGCATCTCCGAGGTTGCCCATGATCTCGAAAATGATTCCGAGGGTAAGGAACTGCAGAGTGAAGTTTGCGCCAGGGTCTACGAACTGGGGCAGCACTGCAAAGAAAAATACCGCAACCTTCGGGTTGCTGAAGCCAATCAGGTAAGCATCACGCGCGATCTTCCAGGTGCTTGCTTGAACCAGGTTTGCGGGATTGTCGACCGTTGCCGCGTTCTTCTCCGCCAAGCTCGACTCTTCACTTCTACGGTGACGAATCGACTGGATACCGAGGTAACCCAAGTAGGTGGCACCAGCCAGCTGAATGACATGAAGCGCTGCCGGGATGGTCGCAAGGAAGCCACCGAGGCCGAAGGCAACGGCCAGCATCCAGGTGCTGTGACCAAGGCTGTTGAAGAGCACCGTCAGGAGACCGGCCCGGCGACCGTGCGACAGGGTTCGTCCGATGATGAACATCACCGAGGGGCCAGGAATGGCCACCAGAGTAAATGCCGTCGCGAGGAAACCGAGCAACAGCGGCGCACTTGGGAACATGAGACCAGCCTAACTTCCGGTACGCGGGCCTAAGGCCAACCCAGGAAGTGGCGAAGCAGTGCCGCGGTCGCAGCTGCGACTGCCACGGCCACGATGAATGGTGCTTTGCGCCAGTAGAGCAGGGCCGCTACTCCCAGCGCGGCTAGTCGCGAGTCAATCACAAGGTGTTGCCCGCTCACGAAGGTCTGAACCGCGGTAAGCGCTGCTAGCAGTGCAACGGTCAACTTCCCGGCGAAAACCACAACTTCCTTGTTGGAAGCCACCCGTTTTGGCAGGGAATAGCCGAGGATCTTCCAGGAATAAACCGAAAGCGATCCAAGCAACACGGCAATCCAGTAGCTACTCATCGTGACCCACCTGCAGGTATTTTGCCAGCGGAGTGCGCTTCAGCAAATAAATCAGGGCAACTGCCACCGGTGCACCGATAATCACTGGCAGACCACTTGGCATCACTGGCACCAGAAGCAGGGTTAGTGCGATCGCCAACACCGCGATGAGGTTGGACTGCAGGTTCTTCAGCCTCGGCCAGACCAGCCCCAGGAATGCCGCTGCTGCGGCCGCGTCTAGTCCCCAAATAGACGGGTCGCCGGCAACGCTACCAAGCAGTGCTCCCAGGAGAGTAAATAGGTTCCAGAACACAAACACGGCCGCTCCAGTTAGCCAAAAGCCAAGCTTGGAGTCCTTTGGGCTGTCTTGACTGGCGGAGACCGCGTTGGACTCATCGATGGTCAATTGGGACGCCAACACCTTGATCAACCCAGTCACCGAGAGCACGCTACTCAGCCGCAGCGCGTAGAAGCCGTTTCTGATGCCCAGCAGCCAAGCCGAGACGATGGCCGGCACGATTCCCGCAGGCCCGCTGGCACCCAGCACTCCGACGATGGCAAACTGCGATCCACCGCTAAACATGAATAGAGATAAGACCTGGGTTTGCCACACGGTCAAGCCCGCTGCGGTGCTGAGAGCGCCGAAGGAGATGCCGTACAGACCGGTGGCGAGGCCAACGCCGATAGACATCGAAATCACCGATGACTTGACTGGCTTCCTTGGCATTTGACCAGTCTACAAAGAGCGCGGTTGCTAGTTGAGCAGCAGCGCCTGCGCCAAGAAAATGAAGATCAGGACAAAGATCGCGGGGGTCACGAACTTGACTACCGGCAGCCACATTGAAAGCTTCAGGATGTTCGCTGAAGTCGGCGAACCTTGTTCAGCAGCAGCCAGTTGCGACGCGACACTGGCGGCTTCTGCGGCCGCAGTGAACTCCGCAAAGGCACCGAGAATTCCAGAAGCCAACAGGATCAACAGAGCGGCCACTCGCACCGGCAGTGCTGCATCCGCGAGTCCGAACTGCAGCAGCGCCACGGTTGTGATCAGCAGTGCGGTCGGAGCCATTTGAGCCACGATGATGCGGTTCCAAGAATTGTTCCAGGCTTGGACTAGTTCGCTCTGATTCATTGTTCTCCTAGGTGACTAAAAACCTCGACTGATTAGGCATAACCAACTTGGCGAATAACGCATTCCAAGAGCGCATGTCGGTGCGATTTCGCAGGCTTCTTTCCGGGGAT
>JBEGRP010000021.1:0-10893 GCA_041180345.1 Actinomycetota bacterium
ATGTTGGAGCAGTTTGCCGCCCGCGGTGTCAACCTGACCCGAATCGAGAGCCGCCCAATCGGCGATCGCCTGGGCCGCTACCGCTTCAATGTGGACGCCGAGGGTCACATTCAGGACCTTGGTCTGGGTGAAGCCCTGACCGGTCTATATCGTTTCAGCCCGAAGGTCACCTTCTTGGGTTCCTACCCACGCGCCGACAAGCAGGAGTCAAAGCCGAACGGCAATAACTCGAACGGCGAGTATGTGGAGGCCGGTCAGTGGCTGGCCGCTCTGCGCGAGGGCCATTAGTCGCTTACAGCTTGATTGCTAAAGCCTGATTCGCAGGCTGCCCGGAACCACTTCGAAGCGCGCGTTGACCACGGGCCCGAAACCATCACCGTCCAACTGCATATTCACTTCGTGGAGCGGACGTACATCAATCGATTGCCCCGCCATGTTCCCCAGGGTCTTGACGTTCGTGGTGTAGTCGGCGAGCTCGGTGGCTCCCACCACCTTGCCGCGCAGGAAGTTGATCCAGGTGACTCGGTTCCAGAAATCGATCCAGTTCCAGAAGCGACGCGGACCCACCGAGGCGACGTCGAGCATTCCATCGTCCAGCTGGGCATCCGGCATCAGGTTGATGTTGCCGGGCAGGAAGCCGCAGTTACCTATTAATAGGGAGTGCAGTTTCAGGGTCTTGGCCGGGCGCCCGTTTACGCTGACGTCCATTTTCTCGAATCGGACCGGCAGGCTGCGCAGGCCGCCTTCGACGTAGGCGACCCAGCCGATCCGCCTCTTCAGTTCGGCATCGGTATTCATGATGATTTGGGCATCCAGACCAAGGCCAGCCATGACGGTGAAAATCGCAGTCCCGGTTGGGCCGCCGCTGGCGGGTTCGTAGGTCACTCGCCCGACATCGATTCGGTGAGTTTCGCCAACGACCGCCTTGAGTGCGGCACGGCTCAGATTTCCCAGCGGGATGCTGAGGTTGCGGGCCAGTACGTTGCCGGTGCCAATCGGAATGATGCCCAGTTCGGCATCGGTGTAGATGATCTCCTGGACCACCGAGCGGATGGTGCCGTCGCCCCCAGCAACCAAAATCAACTTGGCGCCATCGGCTAGGGCTTGCTTGGCTTGGGGCCCACCGTGGTCGTTCTCGGTGGTGGGGAAGTAGTGCGCCTTGCGCATGCCGGCGCGAGCTAGGGCGGTATCCACAGCCGTCTGGAGGCGAGACTTATCCACCTTTTGCGGGTTGTAGATGACCGCCGTGTTACCCATGCCTTCAGACTAACCGAAATGCCCAAACTCGAAACGGTAACCTTGAAGGGTGATTGACCTGAATCTGCTGAGAGACAACCCTGAAGCCATCAAGGCAAGTCAGCGCGCTCGCGGGGCCAGCGAAGAGCTGGTGGACCAAGCCGCCGAGACACCGCCTACCGTGCAGCTCTGCGTGAGTTCGAGACGCTGCGCGCCGAACAGAACGCTTTCGGTAAGACCGTTGCCTCCGCTCCTAAGGAAGAAAAGCAGGCTCTCGTTGCTCAGGCTCAGGTCATGGCCGCAAATGTTAAGGCTGCCGACGCCGCAGCGGGAGAGGCCGAGAAGGCCCTCAACGACCTGCTGTGGAAGATCGAGAACGTGGTCATCGAAGGCGTTCCAACCGGCGGCGAAGACGACTATGTCGTCGTCAAGCACGTTGGCAACAAGCCAGAGTTCGACTTCGAGGTCAAGGACCACCAGGCTCTCGGTGAGGACCTGGACATCATCGACATCGAGCGCGGAACCAAGATTTCCGGCTCACGTTTCTACTTCCTGAAGGGTTGGGGTGCCCGCCTGGAGCTGGCGCTCATGAACCTGGCCCTGGATCAAGCAGCCGAGGCTGGATTCACCGCTTTGATCACACCGACCCTGGTAAAGCCAGAGGTCATGGCAGGCACCGGATTCCTCGGTGCACACAGCGATGAGATTTACTATCTGCCCGCTGACGACCTGTACCTAACCGGAACCAGTGAAGTTGCGCTGGCGGGTTACCACCGAGACGAGATCATCGATGGCCTGGCCGACGGCACCCACCGTTACGCCGGTTGGAGCACCTGCTACCGCCGTGAGGCTGGTAGCTACGGCAAGGACACCCGCGGAATATTGCGCGTGCACCAGTTCAACAAGCTTGAGATGTTCGTCTACACCTTGCCGGAGCTTGCGGAGCAGGAGCACGAGCGCCTGCTGGCCTGGCAGGAACAGATGCTGCAGAAGTGCGAGCTGCACTACCGCGTGATCGACACCGCAGCCGGGGACCTCGGTTCTAGCGCTGCCCGCAAGTTTGACGCCGAGGCCTGGGTACCGTCACAGAACACCTTCCGTGAACTTACCTCCACTTCTAACTGCACCACCTTCCAGGCTCGACGCCTGAACGTTCGCTACCGTCGCGAAGACGGTAAGACCGCTCCGGTCGCCACTCTGAACGGAACCCTGGCTACCACCCGCTGGTTGGTCGCAATCCTGGAAACCCACCAGCAGGCCGATGGCTCGGTGCGAATCCCAGCCGCGCTGCGTCCATACCTGGGCGGCCAGGAATTCATTCGACCTAAGGCATAACTTTGACAAATCCCGATCGCGGCAACTTGGCCGTTGGTGAAGAGCGGTGGATGATCGCCCTCGACATCGACGGCACCTTGGTGCACGATGATGGGTTCCTGTCTCCGGAGGTAGTGCGCGAAGTCCAGCGGGTGCGTGAACTGGGCCACGAGATTGTGGTTGCTACCGGTCGTTCGGCGACCAACGCAATTCCCGTGGTCCGCGAGTTGGGCATCGAGTCCGGCTACGTGGTTTGCAGCAATGGCGCGGTCACCGTCGAGGTCGACCCCAGCGACCCTCAGGGGTATCGCCCGCACGAGGTCATCACCTTCGAGCCGGCCGAGGTTCTCACCAAGCTGATCCAAACCCTACCGAACGCGCACTTTGCCGTGGAAGACGTGGACGGCTCTTACCGCTTCCACAAGCCCTTCCCTGCCTATGCACTGGGTGAGAAAAACATCGAGACCCCGCTAGAGGAGCTCATGGCTCACCCGGTCAGCCGAGTCGTGGTGCTTTCACCGGAGCACGATTCCGATGAGTTCGTGGACCTTATCGCCGGCATTGGTTTGCACTCGGTGACCTATGCCATCGGCTACACCGCCTGGCTGGATATCAGCCCCGAGGGCATCACCAAAGGCAGTGCCCTGGAGAAGCTCCGCAATCACCACGGCATCCACCCGCACCAGACCATCGCGGTCGGTGACGGGCGCAACGACATCGCGATGTTCGAGTGGGCGGTCGCCGGTGGAGGCATTTCATTCGCAATGGGTCAGGGGCCAGACGAGGTGCTTGCGGCTGCGGCCGAGGTTACCTCCTCGGTGGAGGATGACGGCGTTGCCAGAGTTCTCTCAGGCTTCGAGGGCATACTCTTCAGCAGAGCCAACGGGTAAACTGTTACACGGAGGCCTGTCCGAGCGGCCGATGGAGCTGGTCTTGAAAACCAGTGAGCAGCAATGCTTCGTGGGTTCGAATCCCACGGCCTCCGCCAGTTTTTCTAAGGAAGCCCCGTGAGCACTCCCGAGCAAAAAACCAGGCGCGCGATTCCGCGCCACGGTGTGCTCACGGCTCGCAGTGGGCGCCGTAATCTAGTCAGCCTGATCTGGCGCGGTTTAGCAGTTGTGTTGGCCGCAGTGTTGATGGTCGGTGGCTACTCGGTGGTTTCGATCGGTTCCCAGTTGCAGGCCGGTGGCATTCAGCTGACCGACGCCAACGGTAATGCAATCACCACCCCGGCGAACCTAAAGGGTCCAATCAACATGCTGTTGGTGGGGTCTGACACTCGCGCCGGACAGGGCGGCGGTTTCGGCACCGGCATCACCAGCAACCTGGCGGACGTCATCATCCTGCTGCACGTTTCGGCGAACCGCAAAAATGCAGTGGCTCTGAGTTTTCCTCGTGACCTGATGGTCCCTTGGCCCGCCTGCCCAAGCACCAGCGGTGGCTCGGGCTACCTGCCGCAGAGCCTGGGTCAGATCAATGCGACCATCGCAAATGGCGGTCCCGGCTGCACCCTGCTGACCGTCGAAAGTATCACCGGCCTGGACATCCCTTATCTGGCGATGATCAACTTCAAGGGCGTAATCGAGATGTCTAACGCGATCGGCGGCGTAACCGTTTGTGTGGCCAACCCGATTCACGACACCTACACCCGACTAGATCTTGCCGCCGGCACTCACACGCTGCAGGGTGTGCAGGCGTTGCAATTCCTACGCACGCGCCACGGTGTCGGAGATGGCTCCGACCTCAGCCGAATCAGCAACCAGCAGGTCTTTATGAGCAGCCTGTTCCGCAAGGTCAAGAGCACCGGCGTGCTGACCAATCCGGTCTACCTCTATAGCCTCGCCAGCGCGGCCGCGCGCAACATGACTCTCAGCAGCAATCTGACCGACCTCAACGTTCTGGTCGGCATGGCTGGGGCCTTCCGCCACGTTTCGCCGGACAACATGACCTTCCTTCAGGCACCGAGTATGGGCGGACTTCCCGCTCCAAACCAGGGTCGGGTGCAGTTGATCCCTGACCAGGCCCAGTTGCTGTTCGACAAGCTGAAGAATGACGAGCCGCTGGTTCTGGCCAAGAGCAACCCGGTCGCAGGTGCTCAGGATGCAACTCCGGCTGCCACTGCTTCGGCCAGCCCTTCGGCATCCGCAAGCACTCTGCCGGACTGGGTGCGCGGAACCAAGGGTTCCAGCTCCACCTGCTCTAACTAGTCGGCGATTTCGACAACCACTGGAACGTGGTCGCTCGGCCCCTCGCCCTTGCGCTCCTCGCGCACTATCTCGGCGTGCTGAACTCTTTCGGCAAAGGCCTCCGAACCCAGAATGAAGTCGATGCGCATTCCCTCGTTCTTCGGGAAGCGCAACTGCTGATAGTCCCAGTAGGTGTAGCCCTCGGGCACGCGTGGTCGAACCACGTCACTTAGGCCGATCTGCTCGAACACCTCGAAGGCTTCGCGCTCCGGCACCGAGACGTGGGTGGCTCCGATGAAATCGTTGATGTCCCAGACGTCACTGTCCAGCGGGGCGATGTTGAAGTCACCCATCAGCGCCAGCGGCAAATCGGGCTCGTGCTCCAACCACTCGGCGCTCGCCGCAGCCAGTCGATCCAGCCACTCCAACTTATATGTGTAGTGCGGGTCGTCGAGGGTGCGACCATTCGGAATGTATAGGCTCCAGAGCCTGGTGCCATTAAAGGTCGCACCGATAGCGCGAGCTTCGGTCTCGGGCTCCTTGCCCGGCTTGCCAAAAGCGGGCATGTCGGCAAACCCGATTTCGATGTCTTCGGCCGGGACTCGGTGGGCAAAGGCAACGCCGTTCCACTGGTTCAGGCCGTGTAGCGTGACCTGGTAGCCAAGCTCCTCGAAGGCCGAAACGGGGAACTGCTCGGGCTTGCACTTGATCTCCTGCATCGCCAGCACGTCCAGGTCGGCTCGCCGCAGGTAGTCGGTGACTCGACCCACGCGGGTTCGGATGCTGTTTACGTTCCAGGTGGCGATGCGCATTCCTTAAACTTAAGCCATGACTTTTAACTCGCCCACCAAGCCACGACTCGTTGAACTCATCAAGGAGCTGGCTGTGGTCCACGGCCGCGTCACTCTTTCTAGCGGCCTGGAGGCTGACTACTACGTGGACCTGCGTCGCGCCACGCTGCACCACGAAGCCGCTCCGCTGATTGGCCAGACCATCTTGGACCTGCTGGACCAGAACGGCGTCACCGAGTTTGATGCCGTGGGCGGACTGACCATGGGCGCCGACCCGGTAGCCACCGCAATCCTGCACCAGGCGGCAGCGCGCGGTCGCGCGATCGACGCATTCGTGGTTCGCAAGCAGGCGAAGGCCCACGGAATGGGTCGACAGGTCGAGGGTCCGGACGTAAAGGGCAAGCGCGTTGTGGTGGTTGAGGACACCAGCACCACCGGTGGTTCGCCTCTGACCGCAGCCGAGGCTCTCGAGGCGGCAGGCGCGATCATCGTGGCCGTTGCGACCGTGGTTGACCGCAACACCGGCGCTCAGCAGGTCATCGAAGCCAAGGGTTACAAGTACCTCAGCGCCGTGGGCCTAGAGGATCTGGGGTTAGCCTAGGAATTTCCAGCCGAAGGGGTCCGGAAACGGGCCCTTTTCGCTTTAACGAAGTGAATTTGTCACGAAATTATCAAGACACGCCGATTCGCTAGATATTTGCGAAAAACACTAGATATAGTGGTCATACAAATAAATAGACCTAGAACTAGGGGGTATAGTTGATTTTCGGCACATACCCCAAGGCGCAAAATCAGTGATGATTTGGCACCTGGCAAAGCTGGGCCACGAAGTAGAAAGAGTTTGAAGATGAGTGCAGAAACCACCGTTTACACCCTGCCATCCTGCGTACAGTGCGACAGCACCAAGCGTCTGTTGAAGCGCGAGAACATCCCGTTCAACGAGGTTGACCTCAGCCAGGACGAAGAGGCAATGAACATGGTCCGCTCGCTCGGATACAGCGCTGCCCCAGTCGTCATCTCCGGTGACAAGCACTGGTCGGGCTTCAAGATGGACAACATCATCGCCCTGGCTTCCTAGCCACCCGTCGCTATCAAGCAATCAAAGTCGATTCGGATAGGACAGGCGATCAGGACAGCTCATGTTTGAAATCGTCTACTTCTCCAGCGCATCTGAAAACACAAAACGATTCGTTGAAAAGCTAGGTCTGCCCTCGAAGCGAATCCCACTTCTTACCAAAGACGTGGAAGGCTTCGAGATCACAGCCCCGAGCGTTCTGGTACTGCCCACCTACGGTGGCGGCGAAGACAAGCGAGCGGTCCCCATTCAGGTAATCAAATTCCTGAATGACCCCGTAAACCGCAACCTCATCGCCGGAGTAATCGCAACCGGTAACACCAACTTCGGCAGCTCATACTGCGTGGCTGGTGAAATCGTCGCCGCGAAGCTCCAGGTACCGCTGCTTTACCGGGTGGAAATCCTGGGAACCCCAAACGACATCTTCGAAGTACAAGAAAGACTCCAGAAACTATGGGACCGACACTCGAACTCGAACACGACTCCAGCATTCTCAAGCTAGAGAACAACGCTCTGGAGAGCGCGCTCAGCTATCACGAGCTGAACGCGATGATCAATCTGTGGGATGCCGATGGCAAGATGCAGATCGACAAGGACAAGCTGGCGGTCCACAAGTACTTCCTGGACCACGTCAACCTGAACACCGTGTTCTTCCACAGCCTGCGCGAGCGCCTCAACTACCTGATTGAGCACAACTACTACGAGCAGCAGGTGCTGGACAAGTACTCGTTCAACTACATCGAGAAGCTGCACAACGCCGCTTACTCGAAGAAGTTCCGTTTCGAGACCTTCCTCGGTGCCTACAAGTTCTACACCTCCTACGCACTGAAGACCTTCGACGGCAGCCGCTACCTGGAGCGCTTCGAAGACCGCGTTGTAATGGTTGCCCTGACCCTGGCGGACGGCAACGAGAGCTTCGCCACCCACCTGATGGAAGAAATCATCAGCGGTCGCTTCCAGCCAGCCACTCCAACCTTCCTCAACTGCGGTAAGAAGCAGCGCGGAGAGCTCGTTTCCTGCTTCCTGTTGCGCATCGAGGACAACATGGAGTCGATCTCGCGCGCCATCAACTCGTCGCTGCAGCTCTCGAAGCGTGGTGGCGGTGTGGCCCTCAGCCTCTCCAACATCCGTGAGCACGGCGCACCGATCAAGAAGATCGAGGGCCAGAGCTCGGGCATCATCCCTGTGATGAAGCTTCTGGAAGACAGCTTCAGCTACGCCAACCAGCTGGGTGCCCGTCAGGGTGCCGGTGCGGTCTACCTGAACGCTCACCACCCAGACATCATGCGCTTCCTGGACACCAAGCGTGAGAACGCCGACGAGAAGATTCGCATCAAGTCGCTCTCGATCGGTGTGGTCGTTCCAGACATCACCCTGGAGCTCGCTCGTAACAACGAGGACATGTACCTGTTCTCGCCATACGACGTAGAGAACGTCTACGGCATCCCATTCGGCGACATCTCGGTGACCGAGAAGTACCAGGAGATGGTGGACGACCCACGCATCAAGAAGACCAAGATCAAGGCCCGCGTGCTCTTCGAGCGCATCGCGGAACTGCAGTTTGAGTCCGGTTACCCGTACATCATGTACGAGGACACCGTGAACAACGCGAACCCGATCGCCGGTCGCATCAACATGTCCAACCTCTGCTCGGAGATCCTCCAGGTCAACACCCCGACCACCTACAACGAGGACCTTAGCTACAACCACATCGGTAAGGACATCAGCTGCAACCTTGGTTCGCTGAACATCGCCATGGCGATGGATGGTGGCAACCTGGCTCGCACCGTCGAGATCTCGATCCGCGCCCTCTCGGCCGTTTCGGAGATGAGCGACATCGAGTCGGTACGTTCGATCTCGGACGGTAACCACAAGAGCCACGCGATCGGTCTGGGTCAGATGAACCTGCACGGTTACCTCGCTCGCGAGCACATCCACTACGGTTCGGAAGAAGCAATCGACTTCACCAACATCTACTTCTACACCGTGCTGTTCCACGCACTGAAGGCCAGCAACCAGCTGGCAATCGAGAAGAAGCAGACCTTCGACGGTTTCGAGAACTCGAAGTACGCCACCGGTGAGTTCTTCACCAAGTACACCGAGAAGGAGTGGGCACCGGAGACCAAGCGTGCCGCCGAGCTCTTCAAGAAGGCCAAGATCGCCATCCCAACCCAGCACGACTGGGCGAAGCTGGCCAAGTCGGTAGCCAAGCACGGTATCTACAACCAGAACCTGCAGGCAGTTCCACCGACCGGCTCGATCAGCTACATCAACAACTCGACCTCGTCGATCCACCCAGTGGCTTCGAAGATTGAAATCCGCAAGGAAGGAAAGCTGGGACGCGTTTACTACCCAGCTCCGTTCCTGAGCGACGAGACCAACGAGTACTACGAGGACGCTTACGAGATCGGCCCAGAGAAGATCATCGACACCTACGCCGAGGCAACTCAGCACGTCGACCAGGGTCTATCACTAACCCTGTTCTTCAAGGACACCGCAACCACTCGCGACGTCAACCGTGCCCAGATTTACGCATGGCGTAAGGGCATCAAGACCATCTACTACATCCGTATCCGCCAGCTGGCTCTTGCCGGCACCGAAGTTGACGCCTGCGTCAGCTGCATGCTCTAAACCGAAGAGAGAGAAATTATGGCTACCAAGCTGAAAGCAATCACTCGCCCGGTCAACTGGAACAAGATCGAGGACCCAATCGACCTCGATGTTTGGAACCGTCTGACCTCGAACTTCTGGCTGCCTGAGAAGGTGCCTCTAAGCAACGACATCCAGTCGTGGTCGACCCTAAAGCCTCACGAGCAGTTATTGACTCAGCGCGTGTTTACTGGGCTAACTATGCTAGACACCATTCAGGGAACCGTTGGTGCAGTAAGCCTTATTCCGGACTCTTTGACTCAGCATGAAGAAGCGGTCTTGACTAATATCTCATTCATGGAATCAGTTCACGCCAAGAGCTACTCCTCGATATTCTCGACCCTATGCTCCACCACTGAAATTGATGCAGCGTTTCAGTGGTCGGAAGACAACCCTTACCTTCAGAAGAAGGCAGAGATCGTTCTCTCCTACTACAACGGAGAAGACCCTCTAAAGCGCAAGGTAGCCTCTACCCTGCTTGAGAGCTTCCTGTTCTACTCCGGTTTCTACTGGCCTATCTATCTATCGAGCCGAGCAAAGTTGAGCAACACTGCCGACCTAATTCGTCTCATCATCCGCGACGAAGCCATCCACGGCTACTACATCGGTTACAAGTTCCAGCAGGAGTTTAATAAACAAGACGGATGGCGTCAGGAAGAACTGCGAGCCTATACATATGACCTTCTTCTAGAGCTTTACGAGAACGAAGTTAAATACACTGCAGATTTGTATGACACTGTCGACTTAACCCCCGACGTAAAGAAGTTCCTTCACTACAACGCGAACAAGGCCCTGATGAACCTAGGCTTCGACGCGCTGTTCCCTAAGGATGAGACCAACGTCAATGCGGCTGTCCTTTCTGCTCTATCTCCTAATGGTGATGAGAACCACGACTTCTTCTCAGGATCTGGTTCAAGCTACGTTATGGGTAAGCACGAAGCCACCACAGACGACGACTGGGACTTCTAGTAGTTCAATTTCAAAAGCCCTCAGACACGCTCTGGGGGCTTTTGAATTATCTGACCTAGAATTACTATTGAACGCTGGAAGATTTACGCGGAGACACTCATGAACCAGAAACGAAACCTTTTCAAAACTCTTGGAGTTTTGATCGCGCTTCTAGTCACCCTTTTTGGTGGAGTGGCTCCGGCAAACGCCACCGGCGACACCCTAACGGTCTCTGGGTTCGCCACCATGAAGTATTCCCTCACCTCTGCTCAGAAGTCTGCCATCCGCACCTACGTGACCGCTAATCCTGGCGCTTCGACCGTCTCCTGCGTTGGCTACGCCGGTTATAACTACTTGGGCGAGGCACGCCACAAGATCGTGGCTCTTGCCACAACTCGCGCTCAGAAGGCCTGCGATTACGCTGCAGCCCGCGCCGGTGCCACAGTTAGCACGGTAACCTACGTTCTCTCAAACAGCCGCCAGGCCAGCATTCGCAAGGTGATCATCACCTTTGGCTCTTCGCGCGGTCGTTACCAGTACTCCATGAGCAACCTTGACTCTGGCAGTGTTTTGCACGGCGGCCCAGTTACTGGCTACTTCTATGAAGGCGACTTGGTTGCCTCAACCTTTGCCGACACCGCATGGTCACTGAGCGGTAGCGTAGGTCCGGAATACGGAAACATGGGCACGGTCA
>JBEGRP010000022.1:0-9393 GCA_041180345.1 Actinomycetota bacterium
CGCTCGCGCTCGATGCGTCGCTTGCGCAGGGCATCCAACAGATCAGCCGTGTTAGTGAGGTCTGCTGTGTCCGAGCCTGCATTCGGAGAGGTACCAGCTTCATCGGAGGCAACTACCTCTAGAGCTACGGTGTCGGCCAGGTCGCGCGTGAAACTGAGTATCTCAGCGTCACCCTGCTCATTTTCTTGAACTGGCGCGAAAGGCTCATCGGACACAGCTTCAATGTGAGGAACTGGATTTGCAAAAGTTGGTTCGTCCACCTTTGCCGCAGCTGGACTGGTGACCGCTTCTGCTCCGCCGATTACTGGGCGGAGTCGCGGAATTGGTCCGTCAGTCAGGCTCTGTTGCGTGCTCAACTGAACCGCCAACTCGTTTTCTGGAGCCAGTGCCAGTTTTCTCGGGTCGAAGGCCCAAGTGGCTTGGTTGTCACCATAAGTGCAGTGAATCTGCCAGCCGTGATTGTCGCTCTTGCGAGCGCTCCAGGTCTGCTGAACCACTCCGTTGGCTGCAAGGCGGTTGGCAATTACCTCGCCGAACTCAACTTGCGTGGTCTCGTTGTATCGGTCACCCGCCATGGTGATGCGAACGCTAAGTGCGCTCTTAACCACGTGTGCGAGTTCGTCGATTACCGGAGCAGCAAACTTTTCGAGGTACTCAAGGCTGGCTCCAGTCTTAGTTGCCAGCTCATCGATTGAGACACCAGCTCTGACTTCCAGCTGAATGTCGCGGGGAGAGATGCGGTTTGAATCGTCCGGCGAAACGGACTCACGTCGAACCGCTTTCCGTAATCCTTCATCGATTAGCAACCGGTAGCTGTTGCCATCCGGGCTTTCAAGAACTAGGTACTCTCCGTCAGAGCTTTCCAGTCTGAGTTCGACCATCGGTTGACCGCCTTTCTAGGCAAAAGTTTGCCACCGTTCGGCGCCGAAATCGGCATTTTGGGCGCAAAGTCAGAGGTGTGTTCGAGATTTTGCAAGAAACTTTGCAATTTCGGCGTGTTACTTGTTGTAATCTGCCCTTCTGTGTTGCAGACTATGCACGCTTTAAGTTTCAATCCGAGAGGTAGCGGCAAGTGGCAACTGACTACGATGCACCGCGTAAGAACGACGACGATACTACGTCGCTCGAAGAGATCAAAGAGGGTGCCCAAGCTCCCGTTCATGCCTCTAGCGACATGGATGAATCCGACCTCGGGGTTAATCTTCTGGCAGCCGATGTGGAGCACGAAGAGCTCGATGTTGTAGTAGTGCCAAAGCAGGAAGACGAGTTCACCTGCATGGAGTGCTTCATTGTGAAGCACCGCACCCAGATGGCGACCGGCAAGAAGAACATCTGCACTGAGTGTGCTTTCTAAGCTGATTTAGCAAAAACTATGCGTCCACTTGGGCGCATTTTTTTGTTTAAGTCCTAGCAATCGACTATCTGTAGGCGACGATGGCGTCGACAACGCCTTGGGGGTTTCGAGTGGCGATCAGCCAGTACGGTGTGCTGTCGTTTGGGTCTTCGATTTCCAGCTTTACCAGGGTGTTCACCGACAGCTGGAAACGGACGTATGCCGCGGGATCGAGCAGTCTGCCGCGTTCCTCGAAGGCGCGATCCGCTGTCACGATGTCATACCCGGATAGGAAACGAATCGGAACTGTGGAATCCCCAACAGAGAAACCTTCGTCATCGACCTGGATTACAGGGGACGCAAACCAGATGCTCACCAGTACAGCTGTTGTGAACAGCAGACCTAGGCCAAGCCCACCGAAATCACCGATTTTGTCTGAGAAGGGCAGAAGCGTCAGGTACGAAACTGGGATGATTAGCAGAGCGGGCCACAAAGATGCTGCGCTCGGCAGGACTCGCTCTCGATACGGCATGGGCGACTTGCTCTGATTGCTCACCTGATTAGATTACGCTCTTAGGGTGACCAAATTGCCTATTCTTACCGTTGCTGATCCGGAGTTTTTGCCGACCTACGCCATGCCTGGCGATGCCGGTGCGGATCTTCGCTCCACCGAATCGGGGGTAATTCCACCGGGCGAGCGACGGATGTTCAAGACCGGTGTTTCCATCGCGCTACCATCGGGCTATGTCGCACTTGTGCACCCGCGCTCGGGTCTTGCCGCCAAGCACGGTATTACCGTTCTGAATGCTCCCGGCACCGTGGATGCTGGCTATCGCGGCGAGATTGCGGTCACACTCCTGAACACCGATCTGCATAACGAGTTCAAGGTCGAGCGCGGTGACCGCATCGCCCAACTGGTTATACAGGAATTTGAAGTTGCCAATTTCGTCGTGGTGGAGCGTCTCCCGGACTCCGACCGCGGTGCGGGGGGATTTGGCTCTACCGGCAAGAAGTAGGTATGAGCATGTCTGAATCCAACACGGCAAAGTCCGCTCCGCTCAATCGCTCGGCGGCTGGGCCTTTTGACATCACCGAGGCGCCATCCCTGGACAGCTATGGTGATTTTGGAGCAATAAAGTTGATCCCACTCGACGGTATGGAAATCCGCCTCGAGATTGAGGAACAGACCCAGCGCGTGGTGGCCGTAGCCATTCAACTGAATCAATCTACCCTCCAACTTCAGGCGTTCGCTGCACCCAAGTCCGAAGGGCTTTGGCACGAGGTAAGAAGGGAACTTGGGCAGAGCATTCGTGCGCAGGGTGGCTTGCTCGAAGAGCGTGTCGGGTCATTCGGACCAGAAATTCTGGCCCAGCTGCCAAACACTGACCCCTCCGACAGCAGCCGCCGATTCGCTCGTTTTATCGGAGTCGATGGCCCGCGCTGGTTCCTTCGCGGAGTCATTGGGGGAGCGGCAATCAACGACCCTGCTGCCGCAAATCAAATCGAATCCATTTATCGCAGCGTCGTCGTGGACCGGGGCAGCGCGGCAGTGCCACCCCGAGAGCTGCTTGAACTCGAGATTCCGTCCGGAGTCATAGCGCCTCCAAGGGCCATGATTGGTGGTCTTTTCGCGTGACCGAATCAGAGAAGCGAAGTCAGCAAGAGGCTGCGGCCACACGGCTGGGCATTCGGGTTGAGGGCGACAGGGCTGTCTTCGATGCGCAGTCACTTCTCAAGAGCCTCGGAGGCTGGGTTGGCATCATCGAGTCGGCCGTACCTCCGACTGCTTTTCTCGTGATCTACTCGATCTGGCAGAACACAGTTTGGGCGGTTACGGTGTCGGCGGTGCTCGCACTCGCTTCAATAACCAAGCAACTCTTGCAACGGAAACCCCTATCGCAGGCGATCGTTGGTGCGGTTCTTACGGCTCTATCTGCTTGGCTCGCACTGAAAACTCCGGGTGGGGCCAAGGATTACTACATCCCTGGTTTCATAACAAACTTGGCATACGGGTCGGTGATGTTGCTGTCGGTGCTGGTGCGTTGGCCAATCATCGGTCTTGTGGTCGGATTTTTCAAGGGTTGGGGTGTTGCGTGGCGGAAAAATCGTGCATTGCTGACCCGCTTCGACCTTATTACCGGTATGTGGGCTGGGCTGTTTGGTCTGCGTTTGGCGATTGAGTTGCCGCTGTTTTTCGCAAACAATATCGCCGCTCTGGGTGTAGCGAAGCTCATCCTCGGTACACCAACGTACGCCCTCTGTATTTGGTTTACCTGGCTGGCTAGCCGAAGCGTCATTTTGGCCAAGCCCTAGGTGGTATTTTTTAACAGTTGATCGCTTCATCGTAAGGAGTGGACATTTGTCCAAGGTAAACAGTTTCGGATCCTCTGACATCCTGAAGGTGGGCGACAAGTCCTACCGATATTTCCGTTTGAACTCGGTGGATGCCAAGACCCTTCCATTCAGCCTCAAGGTACTACTGGAGAACCTGCTGCGCACCGAAGACGGCGCAAACATCACTGCTGACCACGTAAACGCGCTGGTCAACTGGGATCCAAAGGCTGAACCAGACACCGAAATTCAGTTCACGCCTGCTCGAGTCATCATGCAGGACTTTACCGGTGTTCCTTGCGTGGTTGACCTAGCGACCATGCGCGAGGCCGTTGCCGAGCTCGGTGGCGACCCGAAGCGAATCAACCCGCTAGCTCCTGCCGAAATGGTCATCGACCACTCGGTGGTTATTGACGTGGCTGGAAGCGCCGAGGCGTTTGAAAAGAACGTTGAACTGGAGTACGAGCGCAACGGCGAGCGTTACCAGTTCCTACGCTGGGGTCAGACTGCTTTCGACGACTTCAAGGTGGTACCTCCTGGCACCGGAATCGTGCACCAGGTAAACATCGAGTACCTAGCCCGCACCGTTATGACCCGCGAGGTCAACGGCGAGCTTCAGGCGTACCCAGATAGCTGTGTTGGCACCGACTCGCACACCACCATGGTTAATGGTCTAGGCGTTCTCGGCTGGGGAGTTGGTGGAATTGAGGCCGAGGCAGCAATGCTTGGCCAGCCAGTTTCCATGCTGATTCCAAAGGTCGTCGGTTTCAAGCTCTCCGGCGCCATTCCAACCGGTGTTACCGCCACCGACGTCGTTCTCACGATTACCGACATGCTGCGCAAGCACGGCGTGGTCGGCAAGTTCGTCGAGTTCTACGGTGAAGGCGTTACCTCGGTTCCGCTGGCTAACCGTTCCACCATCGGAAACATGAGCCCTGAATTCGGCTCGACCGTCGCAATCTTCCCGATTGACGATGTAACGCTGGACTACCTGCGCGTAACCGGCCGCACCGAGGAGCAAATCGCACTGGTTGAGGCCTACACCAAGGCCCAGGGACTATGGCATGATCCATCGATCGAGCCTCGCTTCAGTGAGTACCTGGAACTGGACCTTTCGACCGTGGTGCCTTCCATCGCCGGCCCGAAGCGTCCTCAGGACCGCATCGAGCTCTCCAAGGCCAAGGAATCCTTCCACTCCGCACTGCCTACCTACAGCGCCGAGGCTCACAAGCCAACCGACGTCAAGGGTAAGGACTACCAGGTCGACAATGGGCATGTAACCATTGCGTCCATCACCTCGTGCACCAACACTTCCAACCCGTCGGTAATGCTCGCTGCGGGTCTGGTTGCTAAGAAGGCCGTCGCTAAGGGCCTCAAGGCCAAGCCCTGGGTAAAGACCTCACTCGCGCCAGGTTCCAAGGTTGTCACCGAGTACTACCACAAGGCTGGTCTGACAGACTCGCTGGACGCCTTGGGCTTCCAGTTGGTTGGTTACGGTTGCACCACCTGTATCGGTAACTCTGGTCCACTGGACGAGAACATCTCGGCTGCCATCAACGAGAACGACCTCGCGGTTACCGCGGTGCTGTCGGGTAACCGAAACTTCGAGGGTCGCATCAACCCAGACGTGAAGATGAACTACCTGGCTTCGCCACCGCTGGTCATTGCTTACGCGCTTGCTGGAACCATGGACTTCGACTTCGAGAACGACGCCCTTGGCCAGGACCAGAGCGGCAACGATGTCTTCCTCAAGGACATTTGGCCAACGGCTGAAGAGGTACAGAGCACAATTGACAACTCCATCAACTCGGAGATGTTCAAGAAGCAGTACGCATCGGTATTCGAGGGTGACGAGCGCTGGCGTTCGCTGCCTACCCCAGAGGGCGCAGTTTTCACCTGGGATGAGAAGTCCACTTACGTGCGCAAGGCGCCTTACTTCGATGGCATGAAGCACACGCCAGACCCTGTAACTGACATCCAGGACGCCCGCGTGCTGGCCAAGCTCGGCGACTCGGTTACCACCGACCACATCAGCCCGGCCGGATCCATCAAGGCTGACTCGCCTGCCGGTAAATACCTGGCCGAGCGCGGTGTCTCGCGTGTTGACTTCAACTCCTACGGCTCGCGCCGCGGTAACCACGAGGTCATGATCCGCGGTACCTTCGCGAACATTCGACTAAAGAACCAGCTCCTTGATGGTGTCGAGGGTGGTTACACCCGCGACTTCACCCAGGCCGCTGGCCCGCAGTCGTTCATCTTCGATGCCAGCGCCAACTATCAGGCAGAGGGTACGCCGTTGGTTATCCTCGGTGGCAAGGAATACGGTTCGGGGTCGTCGCGAGACTGGGCCGCAAAGGGAACCAGCCTCTTGGGTGTCCGCGCGGTTATCACCGAGTCGTTTGAGCGCATCCACCGCAGCAACCTGATTGGTATGGGTGTGATTCCACTGCAGTTCCCTGCTGGGCAGAGCGCAGATTCGCTTGGTCTTGATGGAACTGAAGTGTTCAGCATCACCGGTATTGAGCAGTTGAACCAGGGCGTGACCCCCAAGACTGTTCACGTGGTCGCTAAGCCAAGTGCCCACTCCGCCGCTGGCAAGCCAGTTGTTGAGTTTGACGCCGTGGTTCGCATCGACACCCCTGGTGAAGCCGACTACTACCGCAACGGTGGAATCCTCCAGTACGTGCTGCGAAGCCTAGTAACGGAATAACCTCAAAGGCATACGGTTAATCTCCCCATGGGTATTCTGAACCGAATCTCGAATCCACGAGACCTAGATGGTCTCTCTGGTAAGGATTTGGTCGAACTCTGTGGGGAGATTCGCCAATTTTTAGTTCAGGCTGTTTCCCGGACTGGCGGGCACCTGGGGCCCAACCTCGGCGTGGTAGAAACGACCGTTGCCATTCACCGAGTGTTCGACTCTCCAAAGGATTCGGTCATCTTCGACACTGGCCACCAGTCTTATGTACACAAGTTACTGACGGGCCGGCAGGACTTCAGCGACCTGCGCTCCAGAGACGGACTGGCTGGCTACCCGCAGCGTTCCGAGTCGCCACACGACGTCGTGGAATCCTCGCACGCCTCGTCTTCACTTTCCTGGGCTGACGGCATCGCCAAGGCGTTCAAGGCCACCGGGCAGGATGACCGCTACGTTGTGGCCGTGGTCGGTGACGGAGCCCTGACCGGCGGCATGACATGGGAGGCCCTCAACAACATCTCCCACGACAACGACCGCAAACTAGTCATTGTCGTAAACGACAACGGCCGGTCTTACGCACCCACCATCGGTGGTTTCGCCCGGTACCTCAACACGATCCGGACGCAGAGTGCCTATCGCAAGGCTTACCGAGCTTCAAAGCGGTTCTTTGAATCCTTTGGCTTGCTCGGCAAACTCACTTACTCGGCAGCCAGGGGCGCGGGTAAAGGCCTGCTAGCGACATTCGCCCCCGGCGGTCTCTTCCCAAACCTTGATATCAAGTACATCGGGCCGATCGATGGTCATGACATCGAGGCCATGGAAGCGGCACTGCGCCAGGCGAAGAACTACGGATACCCGGTAATCGTGCACGCCATGACCCAAAAGGGTAAGGGCTTCGACCCAGCAATGCTGAACGAAGAAGATCAGTTCCATGCGGTAGGTCAGATCGATCCAACCACCGGTGAATCCCTGGAAGAGAAGTCCGGCCAAAGTTGGACCGGAGTTTTCTCCGAAGAAATCGTCAAAATCGCAGATACCAAGCCTGAGGTTGTGGGCATTACCGCCGCAATGCTTCACCCGGTTGGCCTAGCGGCCTTCGCGAAGAAGTATCCTGCACGAGTGTTCGACGTGGGCATCGCCGAACAGCATGCCGTCGCTAGCGCGGCAGGAATGGCGTTCGGCGGTCTTCACCCTGTTGTGGCTGTTTACGCCACATTCATGAACCGCGCCTTCGACCAAGTCCTCATGGACGTGGCCTTGCACAAGGCCGGTGTCACATTTGTGCTGGACCGCGCCGGAGTGACCGGTCCAGATGGCGCTAGCCACCACGGAATGTGGGATCTGGCAGTATTCCAGGTTGTCCCAGGAATCAGAATCGCTGCGCCAAGGGACTCGATCCGTCTCCGCGAAGAGCTCAACGAGGCCGTCTCAGTCACTGACGCGCCTACCTTGCTCAGATTTGGCAAGGGATCGGCAACCGCCGAAATCCCCGCCGTGCGACGTCTTTCAGATGGCGTAGACATTCTGTTCGAATCTGCAGCCAAGGATGTGCTGCTAGTTGGTGTCGGCGCAATGGCGACTACTGCGCTTGAGGTCGCTAAGTTACTGGGAGCGCAGGGAATCGGGGCAACTGTAGTTGACCCCCGATGGGTGGTGCCGGTTCCTAAGTCAGTACTGGAGCTGTCAGCCGCTCACCGGCTGGTTGTGACCATTGAGGATGGCGTCAAGGTCGGTGGCATCGGTACCCGAGTTCGCCAGGACCTCCGAGATTCACAGATCGATACGGCACTCACCGAGATTGGTTTGCCGGACGAGTTCCTAGAGCATGCTTCGAGGAATCAGATTCTGGAACGCGTGGGTCTAACGCCACAGGCAATTGCTAGGGACATAGTGGCGCAGGTTGTGGGAGCACGCGTTCCTCACGCTCGGCCACTTGACGAAGTCAACGAACCGTCAGCACAGCAACTTTAAGAACTAGTTGTCTCAGATAAGCCGACCAGAGCTTCAGCAAAGCGGGCTGCACATTTCTCCACTTGCCATTGCCTGGCTCCCAAATCTAGGAGCTTCTGGCCGACCGTTTGCGAGTTAATGGGGATTGGTGGTTCCCAGGCCAACTGGCGCAAGAAATCCGGTGTCAGCACATTCTCGGCGGGCATGGCTAGTTCCTCAGAAATCGCATTCATCACAGGCTTGAGTGCGTTGAGTCTCACATCAGCCTCGGGGAACTTGTTGGCCCAGTTTCGGTGGTTAGGTATGCCCGTGGAAGCCAGACGAAGCGGTGGCAAATCGCGGGCGTTTATGCCATCCTCGATGCCCTTCCACCAGGTATCCAAGTACGTGCGACTGGCGCGACCATTGAAATCTTTACGCCCTGCAAGCTCCGACCTTGAGCGGGGCGTGTTCTTGACCACGGCAACGATGGAAGCGTCTGGAATCAAGCGTCCAGGAGATACGTCCATCTTGACCGCTAAGCCCTCTCGAGCGGTCCAAAGCGAGCGCGCGATCGCAAGCTTGGCCTGGTCCTTCACTTCATGCAGGCCGCTGAGGCCACGCCAACGATCGGGTTTCGGACCCTTAGGCGCGAACCCCAAGAGATGCGCGAATTCCTGTCGGGCATATTCGGACTTGTCCTGCTCTTCAAGCAGGGTAGCCACCGCATTCATGAGCTCTGGCAACACATCAACATCGAGTGCCGCATAGTTCAGCCAGTCGGCGTGCAGTGGTCGCTGACTCCAGTCAACCGCGGAGTGCTCCTTGGCCAATCGGAATCCAAGTAGGCCTTCGGCCATTGCACCCAGGCCGACACGTGGTAGACCCGCCAACCGCCCACCGAGTTCTGTATCGAACAGTCGAGTGGGCTTTAGTCCGAGTTCGGCCAAGCATCCAAGGTCCTGCGTAGCGGCATGCAGGATCCAGGTATCGCTTGCCAGGACCGCCGCCAACGCAGCGAACGGCTTTGAATCGCCATCGGGGGAGATTGCTGCTGGGTCTATAAGGTATATCGGGCTGCTGCCACGTTGGACCTGTATCA
>JBEGRP010000023.1:0-12798 GCA_041180345.1 Actinomycetota bacterium
ATTGCCACTTTCAAAACTTGCTGAGGCAGTCGGAATCGCTGAGAAGATTCTTAAAGAATCGCCATTCCCACATTCAATTTTGGGACATGTTGCCGATGGAAACTTCCACACCTTTATCGTTACCGATCCAACAAAGCCTGAAGAGCTCAATCAAATTCGCGAGTTAACTCATAAGACCACTTCAGCGATTATCGCCATGGGTGGCACATGCACAGGCGAACATGGAATCGGCGCCGGCAAGATTGACTCGCCATCCGGAACCGCGGTTCGCACCGCAGAGTTGATGGCAGCAGCGCGCGCCGACAAGACCCAGCCACTCATTCCCGGCGTTGGCCAAGAGGCTCGCGGTCAGGTTGTTGCCGGCGTACCGATCCACAGCATTCGACTTGCCGGTGTCAGCGCTAAGCAGGACGTGCTCTTCGGTGGTGACAACGAGGTGCTAAGTCTTCACCACGAGGTGACCAGCACTCGCGCCTACATCGCGGGCATCTTGCTCTGCCTGCGTCATGCAGTTTCGGCAGAGGGCCTGCTGGTCGGGCTTCAGTCGGTGGTTGAGGCCAAGTAATGCAGGCCAAACTCGGTGCGGTTGTGATGTCCGCGCTCACAGTGATGTACATCTTGCTGATGGGTCAGCGGGGAGTGCTGATGCTCAACGAGCCATCGACTCTTGCGAAGCTGCTCGGTTTCTTTATCCTGATTTTTCCGCTGTTCGGAATCGCTTTCATCTTCATCGAGCTGCGCTTCGGCCTTCGGGTCGAAAAGATGGCTAAGCAGGTTGAAACCGAAGGCCGCTGGCCGATACGTGATCTGCCGCTGCGCCCGAGCGGTCGCCCTGAGAAGGCTGCGGCCGATCGCGAGTTCGAGCGTATCCGCGAGGAGCTAGATAAGGCACCAGAGGACTGGCACAGCTGGTTCAACCTGGGGCTCGCCTACGATGCCTGCGGCGACAGAAAAAGGGCCCGCGCTGCTATGCGCAAGGCCCTTGTCCTGAAGGCTGACTAGCGGTTTAGGCCTTGAAGACGCCCAGGCGCTTCAGTCCCAGATACATCTGACATCCCAGGCAGAAACCGGCATAAGCCTGCAGCGCCGAGGCCAGGAAGAGTGCTCCGGCCGCGATTGCCAGACCGTACGGTACCTGCGCGAAGTAGAGTGCCAAACCAACCACCGATACGAACAGGCCAACCGCCTGCGCGAACTGTGGTGGGCGCGAGTCTTCTAGTTCCTTAGGTGCCGATAGCCGCGGCTTAACGAAGGTGCGGAACAGCCAGCCAAACGGGTGCTTAGAGGTTCCGAAAACGGTGCCAATCAGGAAAAGCACCGCGGCGATGCCGAAGAGAAAAGCGCCGGTAGCCTCGCCGCTCCTGTCCAGCGCTTCGAAGAAGATGATTGCGCTCAGGACATTGGTGATGGTCGCGCCAAAGCGTGGTCCGCGTGGGTCGATTTGAGTAGCCATTAGATGTCGAAGTTTCCAATCTCGGTGACTAGGGTGTGCGCCTTTGGGGCGCCACCGATTCGGCTGATGATGTTGGCGTTCTTGTCCAACACCAGGGTGGTCGGGGTCTGCAGGATGTTGTACTTCTTCACCAAGTCGAGGCGTTCGGTGACGTTCACCTCGAGGTGGGTAACGTTTGGATCGCTGCGTTCCAGGGTTTCTAGCATCTTCGCCGTTGGCGGGCAGAATGTGCAGAAATCGGTACTGAACTGTAGGAAGGTCACCTTGGTGTTCAGCTTCGTTACCGGGTTGCCATTCTTGACGGCGCCGATCTGGGCAAGGTCCACGCGCTCGCCGCTGGCGACCTTCTTGGACCTACCGGTCTGCAACTTCCAAACCAGCGCCACGACGACGGCAATAATCACCAGCGCCAGCAGCAGCATCAGTTTGGTTGTCAAAGACATAATCCAAGGGTAAATCACCCTTTCCCATCGAAAAGGTGGGTGACGATTTCTTACGGGATTTCCCAGTTGCACCGAGGCGGGTCAATTCGGCCTCCAATCCCTTTGGGCAGTAGGCTAAAGGCGTGTCTGATGTTCAATTTCGTAGCGATGTAACCGTAGAGCTGGTTCGTTCCAGCGCTGCCGACTCTGACGTGCTCTTTGCGGCCCGCGTCTCGACTCAGGGCGAGCAGACTTTGGAGTCTGCCCTGGCCAATGAGAACGCCGAGGAAACCGCCAAGCGCGACCGCGGCCTGATCAACTACCTGATGCGCGACCGTCACGGTTCGCCATTCGAGCACACCTCGATGACTTTCTACGTGCAGGCTCCGATTTTTGTGTTCCGCGAGTTCATGCGTCACCGCATCGCCAGTTACAACGAGGAATCGGGCCGCTACAAGGAGCTCAGCCCGGTCTTTTACGTGCCTGGCGAGGACCGCAACCTCATCCAAACTGGCAAGCCTGGCGCCTATGACTTCCTTCCCGGCTCGGCCGAGCAGGTTGCTCTGGTTCAGCAGGAGGCCCGCACCGCTTCAATCAACTCCTACGAGAGTTACCAGCGCATGCTCGAGGCTGGCGTAGCTCGCGAGGTGGCTCGTATCGTGCTCCCACTGAACATCTACAGCAGCATGTACGTAACCATGAACGCGCGCGCGCTGATGAACTTCCTCAGCCTGCGCACCAAGCGCGAGGGAACCCACTTCCCATCGTTCCCGCAGCGCGAGATCGAGATGTGCGCCGAGAAGATGGAAGAGTTCTGGGCGCAGTTGATGCCTCAAACCTACGAGGCGTTCAACAAGAACGGCCGCGTCGCTCCTTAGCGAACTGTCGATTTTTCAAGGAGGTAACCCTCGGTGTTAGGTCACCGAGGGTTTCTTCATTCAAAGCCTGAAACGCTAGTCTTAACCCATGTCTCTCAAAGGAAAAGAAATTTTCGGCCAGGTCCTGGTCGCGCTCGTTACGCCCATGAACACCGATGGTGAGGTGGACTGGGCCTCCACCGAGCGCCTGATTGACTACGTGGTTTCCAACGGCGCCGACGGCGTCGTAGTAACCGGCACTACCGGAGAGACTTCCACTCTCACCGACGCAGAGAAGATCAAGTTGGTAGAGGTTGGCAAGTCTGTTGCCAACGGTCGCGCCAAGATCATCACCGGTGGTGGCTCCAACGAGACCGCTCACGCCATGCAGCTCTACAAGGCCAGCGAGAAGGCAGGGGCTGACGGCGTAATGATCGTCACCCCTTACTACAACAAGCCTTCGCAGGCCGGTGTGCTCACTCACTTCCGTCTGATCGCCGACGCCACCGACCTTCCGGTGATCCTCTACGACATCCCAGGTCGTGCCGGCATCCCAATTTCTTATGACACTTTCCACCGAGCCGCAAAGCACCCTAACATCGTGGCCGTCAAGGACGCCAAGGGTGACCTGGCTCAGGCCTCGCGCATCATGAACGAGACCGATCTGATCTACTTCTCGGGCGACGACAGCAACGTTTTGCCTCACCTGGCCATCGGTGCGACCGGCCACATCGGTGTTACCGCCAACGTGGCGCCGGCTGCCTACCGCGAACTGGTCGACGCAACCAACCGCAACGACTTCAACCACGCGCTGACCGTGCACAACACTCTCGAGCCACTGCAGCGAGCTCTCATGACCCACGTTCCCGGAACCGTAGCGACCAAGTACGCTCTGCACGGTCTGGGGATTATCGATAGCCCACGCGTTCGTCTGCCACTCGTTGGCCCAGAGGACGCCGAGGCTGCGCGCATCGAGAACGACATCGACAAGGTGAAGACCATCAGTGGTGTCTCGTTCGACAACTTCCGTCCAGACCGCAACAACCCGCTAATACTGGCCACCAGTGGGTGGCCGAGAGGACCATGGTGGTTCAAACCCTTCCCGCTCCAGCGCCTTTGCGCCCAGGAGTGCTTCGCATTATTCCGCTCGGTGGCATCGGCGAAATCGGTCGAAACATGACTGTCTTCGAAATTGACGGCAAGATCCTCGTTGTCGACTGTGGCGTGCTTTTCCCGGAAGAGCACCACCCCGGAGTGGACGTGATCCTCCCCGACTTCGGCTACCTCCGCGATCGCTTGGATGACATCGTCGGAATCGTGCTGACGCATGGTCACGAAGACCACATCGGCGGTGTCCCTTATCTGCTTCGTCTCAAGGCAGACATCCCGCTGCTGGGCAGTAGCCTGACGCTCGCCTTTGTCGAAGCGAAGCTGAAGGAACACAAGATTGCGCCCTACAGCCTTCGCGTGCAGGAGGGCCAGCGTGAGAAGCTGGCCGGTTTTGACCTAGAGTTCGTTGCGGTCAACCACTCGATTCCAGATGCCCTAGCAGTTGTAATTCGAACCGCTGGTGGCTCGGTGCTTCACACTGGTGACTTCAAGATGGACCAGATTCCATTGGACGGTCGAATCACCGACCTCCGTGCCTTCGCCCGCATCGGCGAAGAAGGTTTGGACCTCTTCCTCTGTGACTCTACGAATGCCGACGTTCCGGGCTTCACCCCGCTGGAAAAGGACATCGGTCCGGTTCTGGAAAACGTAATCGGTCGCACTCGCGGCAAGGTCGTGGTGGCTAGCTTCAGTAGCCACGTGCACCGAGTCCAGCAGGTGTTGGATGCCGCGGCTGCGCACGGTCGCAAGGTGTGCCTAATCGGGCGCAGCATGGTCCGAAACATGCAGATTGCGGTAGACCTGGGTCACCTGAACATGCCGGACGAAGACATCCTGGTGGATGCCAAGAAGGCTGCGCAGTTGCTGCCTAACGAAATCGTCTACATGTGTACCGGTAGCCAAGGCGAACCGATGGCTGTGTTGGCACGCATCGCCAACATCGACCACGACATTCAGGTGGGTGAGGACGACACCATCATCCTTGCCTCCAGCCTCATCCCGGGCAACGAGAACTCGGTGTATCGCGTCATTGACAAGCTTTCGAAGCTGGGTGCCAACGTGGTCCACAAGGGCAACGCCAAGGTGCACGTCTCGGGTCACGCCGCCGCCGGTGAGCTGCTCTACTGCTACAACATTCTGAAGCCGCGCAATGTGATGCCGGTGCACGGAGAGTACCGCCACCTGATCGCCAACGGAAACCTGGCCAAGCAGACCGGCGTACCGGAAGAGAACATTCTGATCACCGAAGACGGTTGGGTGGTCGACCTGGTCGCCGGTAAGGCCGAAATCGTCGGTGCCGTGGAGTGCGGAATGCTCTACGTCGATGGCAAGAATGTTGGCGTGATCACCGAGGAAGATCTGCAGGATCGCCGCATCCTCTCCGAGGAGGGCTTCATCAGCATCTTCGCCGTGATCGATGCAGACAGCGGACGCCTGGTGGTTGGGCCGGAGATTCGCGCCCGAGCCTTCGCCGAAGAAGACCACGTCTTTGACAACGTGCGCCCGGCTATCGAGCGTGCCATGCATGAGGCTGCGCAGGAGGGTGTGCGTGATCCGTACGCCATGCAGCAGGTGATTCGTCGGACAATCGGAACCTGGGTGGCCAAGGCTCACCGCCGTCGTCCGATGATCATTCCGGTGGTCATAACCAACTAGCGCCACCTTGTGGACAAAGCCGTGTCAAGCCCTGTAGCTGTCCTCGGCTGCTGTTACTTTTGACGCATGGCTACACGCAAACCAGCTTCTTCGCGCCGTCCGGCGGCGGCCAAGCCGCGCTCCGCTGCACGTCCGCAGGCACAGACCAAGCCCGGCACGCTGGCCGGCGGTTTGGGTTCGCTGTGGATGGCGCTGGCACACCTTTTTGGCGGCGCAGCCCGTGCTCTTAGCAAGGACAAGATTGCGCGCGAGGACCGCCGCGATGGTGTCCCGTTTGCCCTATTTTTGATGGGCGTAGTTGGCGCCGTGCTGATGTGGTTCTTGGCCAACAACGCGGTAGCCCAGCTGATCAATAACTTCACAATCGGTCTGCTGTTTGGTCGATTCTCTGCGGTGCTGCCGGTGATTTTGGTCGCCTTCGCAGTGTTCCTTGCGCGCCACCCATCCTCGGTGCGCGATAACACCCGGGTGGGTGGGGGATTGCTGCTGCTGGTAGTCACTTTGGCCGGCTTCCTGCACATCTTCGGCGGAACTCTGGACTTCAAGACTTGGTACAACCCGTCCGACACCAATGGTGTTGCGGAATTAGCTGGCGCCGGTGGTCTCTTCGGTTGGCTGTTGACGGTCCCGATGCTGGCCACGATCACTATTTGGGGTGCAGTACCGGTTACCGCTCTCCTGAGTTTCGGCTCGCTGCTAATCATGACCAAGACTCCTCCAAGTCGCGTGGTTGAGCGCCTGCGCGAGCTCTGGGTCAATCTCTTCGGCGAAGGTAAGACTAAGGTCGTGGAAGCGCAGCCCGAAGAGGATGAAATTCACGATGCCTTCGACGGCACTAGGGTTCCTTGGTGGCGCAAGGACAAGGGCAACGACACCCCATTCGACACCGCGGTTCAGCACGAGGGCACTGCCGCGCTGGACTTCGAGGGAGAGGGCGACGAGTTCGACGCACTCTTCGGCGAAACCCCTGCTGAGGCCCAGCCAGTTGATGCGGCACCGGCCACCATGCCAATCTTTGTGCCTCCGGCCGCAGCGGAGCCGGCTGCCGCTCCTGCGGCCGAACACACCTCGAGCACCTTTGGGGCACCCGCACCGGCAGCCCCTCCGGCCCCTAAACGACCATATGTTTTGCCTCAGGTAAATCTGCTCTCGCAGGGAACTCCGCCCAAGGCCAAGTCGGCCGCCAACGATCAGATGATTGCGGCTATCACCTCGGTGTTCAAGGAATTCTCAGTTGACGCGGTAGTCACCGGCTTCAGCCGCGGCCCAACTGTCACCCGTTACGAGGTGGAGTTAGCGCCGGGCGTCAAGGTAGAGGCGGTAACTCGTCTTGCCAGCAACATTAGTTACGCCGTGGCTTCTAACGAAGTGCGCCTGCTTGCCCCAATCCCAGGCAAGAGCGCTATCGGTATCGAGATCCCAAACACCGACCGCGAGATCGTCACCCTCGGTGACGTGCTTCGTTCGGATGTCGCGAAGACTGCAACCCACCCGCTGACCATCGGAATCGGCAAGGACGTCGAAGGTGGATTCGTGGTTGCTAACCTCGCGAAGATGCCGCACCTGCTGGTGGCAGGTGCCACCGGTGCCGGTAAGTCTTCGTTCGTAAACTCGATGATTGTCTCGCTTTTGATGCGCGCCAAGCCAGCCGAGGTTCGCCTAGTTCTGATTGACCCGAAGCGTGTCGAGTTAGCGGCTTATCAGGGCGTTCCGCACCTGATCACCCCGGTAGTCACTAACCCCAAGAAGGCTGCCGAGGTCCTGCAGTGGGTTGTCAAGGAGATGGACTCGCGCTACGACGACCTTGAGTCATTCGGTTTCAAGCACATCGACGATTTCAACCGCGCCATCGTGGCTGGCGAGGTCAAGGTTCCAGAGGGTTCAAAGCGAGTCCTGCAGCCTTACCCATATCTTCTTGTCGTTGTGGACGAGCTGGCCGACCTCATGATGGTCGCCCCACGCGACGTCGAGGACAGCATCGTACGAATCACCCAGCTGGCTCGTGCCTCGGGCATTCACCTCGTGCTGGCAACCCAGCGCCCATCGGTTGACGTCGTAACCGGTCTAATCAAGGCAAATGTGCCAAGTCGCCTTGCGTTCAGCGTTTCTTCGGTCACCGACTCGCGCGTAATCCTTGACGGGCCGGGCGCCGAGAAGCTAATCGGCCAGGGCGACGCCCTGTTCAGCCCGATGGGCACCAGCAAACCGATGCGCGTGCAGGGTTCGTGGATCGCTGAAAACGAGCTTCACCGAGTGGTGGAGCACGTCAAGGCTCAGATGCAACCCGAGTATCGCAGCGACGTAGCCGAGGCGCCAGCAAAGGCAGTCGTGGACGCCGACATCGGTGACGACCTCGAGCTCTTGCTCCAGGCCGCGGAACTTATCGTCAACTCGCAGTTCGGTTCCACCTCCATGCTGCAGCGTAAACTTCGGGTCGGCTTCGCCAAGGCCGGGCGACTCATGGACCTTCTGGAATCCCGCAACATCGTGGGACCATCGGAGGGCGCGAAGGCGCGCGAGGTGTTGGTGCAGCCGGAGGAGCTTCCGGTTGTGCTCGCGCAACTGCGCGGCGAGCCAGGCGCTACCCCTTCACCTGCGGTTCAGCAGGCAGCTGCAGCAATCGATCGCTCGCAGGTCGGTGCGCTCGCCGACGAGGGTATGCCTGGAGCCATGGCTGCCGGTAGTTTCGAGGACTTCATCGCCAAGGGTGAGCCCGAAGACCCCGAGGACGCGTGGTTCCTGACAGGTCGTGGGGAGTGATGAGCGGCCTTCGCCCCGAGGGGCATCCATCACCCTGGAATCTGCCGAACGCCATCACGGTGGCGCGTATCTTCCTGGTTCCGCTGTTCATCTGGAGTGAACTGAATTTCGGCCTTGGAGGTCTCACCGCTTGGTGGGGCATCCTGATTTTTGTGGTGGCAAGCGCTACCGATGGAATCGACGGTGCTATCGCTCGTCGACGCGGACTGATTACCAACCTGGGAAAGATCCTCGACCCGATAGCGGACAAGGCCCTGACCGGTGCCGGATTCATGCTGCTCGCTTACTTCGGTTTTGTGCCGTGGTGGGCTGTAGTGCTGATTCTGATTCGAGAAATCGGCTTGACCGTTTATCGCCTAGTCGTGGTGAACAGAGTCGTGATTGCAGCCAACTCCGGCGGAAAAATCAAAACTATCCTGCAGTCGATCGTGATTCCACTTATGTTGTCGCCGGTGCTTCAGTGGTCCGCCTGGATTCAGATCTTCGCTCAGCTTCTGTTCTGGGTTACAGCGGTAATCACCGTGTACACGGGTGTCCAGTACGTGGTGGCTGCGGCCAGGTCTCCCAAGTGACCTACCTGACCGCTCTCGCAGCCACTGCGATTGAATCCTGCAGGAAAGCTGGCATCGGGGTCGTGCTCGCGGAAAGCCTAACGGGCGGCATGATTGCCGACGCGCTTATTTCGGTTCCCGGAGCATCTTCGGTGGTGGTTGGATCGGTGGTGGCGTATCGAAACTCTGCCAAGCAAGACCTGCTGGGAATCCCTGCCGAAGTTCTCGCCCAGCACGGTGCTGTTTCTGAAGTTACCGCGGCAGCTATGGCCAGTGCGGTGCGTGGCCGAATAACCAGCGAACCTACCTTGCGCTTGATTTGCCTTTCGGCGACGGGTGTAGCCGGACCGGACCTCCAGGACGGACAACCCGTGGGAACAGTTTTTCTGGGCCTTGCAACTGAGGCGGGCACCGAGGTGCGCCAGTTCGCATTCCAGGGGGATCGGATTCAGATCCGTTCGCAAGCAACCAATGCTGCGCTCAACTGGTTGATCGAAACCGCGGAAGCAATCGCTAACTAGCCCTGTTTCATACTGTGTAGCCAGCCGGATGAAACGATTTGCATCGGTTTATGAAGGTCTGGTTACAATCTCAGGACACTCTCAGAAAAATGTCAGGTTCGACAGTTAACATGAGTAGTGTTCAAGCATCGTTCGACGAATGAGGGAGGTAAACGATGTTGCTAGTCCGCCAAGAAATCGGCGATGTGCTTCGCGACGTTCGTCAGCGTAAGGGTCACACTCTGCGCCAAGTAGCCTCTCGAGCATCGGTTGCCCTCGGTTACCTTTCCGAAGTTGAACGCGGCCAGAAGGAAGCTTCCTCTGAAATTCTCGCATCGGTTGCCGAAGCCCTAGATGTGCCAATCTCGCAGATCATGCGCGAGGTGGCAGACCGCCTAGCGTTCTCGGAAGGCATTCCTGCCGCTGTCCAGAACGTACACGTCCCGGATGTTATCCCAGATGAGCTCGTGGCCAGCTACTCGCACTCAGATTCCACCAACTCGGCGGTTCTGGATGCGCGCACCATCGTGGCCGCTGCTCAGGCGCGTCCGCGTGCCGGCTTCGTCCGCCACTAAAGTCCTCGCCGGCTAAGCCTTGCGCCTCACCAAATTTCACGAACTCATGAATGACGAGTTCGGTTCCGCGTACGCTCAGGTTTTGCTTCGCGACCTGGTCCTCGGTGATTTAGGGGATAAGACCGGCGCTCAGTTGCTTGCCGAGGGCGAGGATGCGCGCAAAATCTGGTACTCGATTTGCGCAGCGCAGGGAATTCCTAAGGATCGTTGGCACGGTCGCAACACGCCGAAAAAGCCCGCCTAAACATTTTCGAAAATCTGTTCGAAAACTTGCTAAAGTAAACACAAGTTCAAATCGACGAGTATTCCACAGCCTTCGGGTGAGGGAAATAAATGTCGCAGCGAACGCATAGGTTCAAAGCATTAGCAAACCTAGTCAGAAACAGAGGAATGAAGATGGCTTCTCCAGCAGAGCGCGAAAAGGCACTAGACGCAGCACTCGCACAGATCGACCGCCAGTTTGGTAAGGGTTCGGTTATGCGCCTTGGCTCGGACGAGCGCGCGCCGATTGAGGTAATCCCAACCGGTTCCATCGCTCTGGATGTCGCACTTGGCATCGGCGGTCTACCTCGCGGCCGAATCGTTGAGGTTTACGGTCCAGAGTCCTCGGGTAAGACCACGGTTGCCTTGCACGCAATCGCTAATGCTCAGCGCAACGGCGGAATCGCTGCCTTCATTGACGCGGAACATGCTCTTGACCCTGAGTACGCGAAGGCGCTGGGCGTTGACACCGATGCGCTGCTGGTCAGCCAGCCAGACACCGGTGAGCAGGCACTTGAGATTGCAGACATGCTGATTCGTTCAGGCTCGATTGACCTCATCGTCATCGACTCGGTGGCAGCACTGGTTCCAAAGGCTGAAATCGAAGGCGAGATGGGTGACAGCCACGTAGGTCTGCAGGCTCGTCTGATGAGCCAGGCGTTGCGTAAGCTAACCGGTGCTCTAAACAGCACCAAGACCACCGCAATCTTTATCAACCAGCTTCGCGAAAAGATCGGCGTATTCTTCGGCAGCCCAGAGACCACCGCCGGTGGTAAGGCTTTGAAGTTCTATGCGTCGGTTCGTATGGATATTCGCCGCATCGAGACCCTGAAGGATGGCCAGGAGGCAGTCGGTAACCGCACGCGCGTCAAGGTCGTCAAGAACAAGATGGCTTCGCCCTTCAAGCAGGCAGAATTCGACATCATCTACGGAGTCGGAATCAGCCGCGAGGGCAGCTTGATTGACATGGGTGTGGACGAAGGCATCGTAAAGAAGTCGGGTGCTTGGTACACCTACGACGCTCAGCAGCTCGGCCAGGGCAAGGAGAATTCGCGTACCTTCCTGATCGAAAACCCAGAGATTGCTGATGAAATCGAGCGCAAGATCAAGGCAAAGCTCGGCATCGGTGTACCTCGCGCAGTAGCGGACATCGAGGACGAGCCAATCGACGTTGCACCCACCGCGAAGGCTGGAAACATTGCACCAGCTGCTGCTGTGAACGAGTAACTCGACAGATGAGCTTCAAGAGCAAAAGGTTCGGTTCGAAAGAACCGGACCTTTCGCTTTCCCCGGAGGAGTGGGACGAAAAAGCTCGTGGTTGGATACTCGCCAAACTTACGCGCGGCCCTCGTACCAAGCACCAACTTTGGCAAATGCTCGCTCAGCGCAGCGTTCCCGAGGATATCGCGGCTCAACTACTGGATCGTTTCGAGGACGTCGGGCTGATAGATGACGCGCACTATGCCAAGGCATTTACCAATGACAGGCGCGCTACCAGAGGCCTGGCAAAGAGCGCACTCAAGCGTGAACTGAATCAGGCTGGCGTGGCTGCCGAGCATATCGACTCCGCTCTTGAAGACATCGACTCCGAAGCAGATCTAGAGTTGGCTACCCAATTGATCCGCAAACGCTGGTCTTCTGTTTCTTCGCTTGAGCGCAATGCCCGGCAACGCAGATTGATGGGATTCCTCGGTCGGCGCGGATTCGGTGGATCCACCATCGCGGCCGCGATTCGAACGGTTGAGCAGGAGCAAGCTCAGTAGCAACCTAGAATTGTCGGGTTATGGCAACTATTGAAAACCCAAATGGGCAAATTCGCAGCTACGAGGTCAAGACCTACGGCTGCCAGATGAATGTCCACGACTCCGAGCGCCTGAGTGGGTTGCTCGAGGGGGCTGGGTATGTCCCCGCGGCAGAGGGCGAAGTTGCTGACATTCTGGTTTTCAACACCTGTGCGGTTCGTGAAAACGCCGACAACAAGCTCTATGGAACCTTGGGGCAGCTTGCCCCAAGGAAAGCCAGCGACCCAAACTTCCAAATCGCTGTGGGTGGTTGCCTCGCGCAAAAAGATCGCGACGTCATCATCGAGAAGGCACCCTGGGTTGACGTAGTCTTCGGAACCCACAACATCGGGTCGCTCCCGGCTCTGCTGGAGCGCAGTCGCCATAATCACGAGGCTCAGGTTGAGATCGAAGAGACTCTGCAGAACTTCCCAAGTGATTTGCCAACCAAGCGTGACAGCACCTATGCCGCCTGGGTCAGCATCAGCGTGGGTTGCAATAACACCTGCACGTTTTGCATCGTCCCAAGCCTTCGCGGCAAGGAAAAAGACCGACGTCCGGGGGAGATCCTGGCCGAGGTCGAAGCCCTGGTAGCCGAAGGTGTGGTAGAAATCACGCTGCTGGGCCAGAACGTGAACACCTATGGCGTGGAGTTTGGTGACAAAGGCGCTTTCGCAAAGCTGTTGCGTGCAGTGGGCCAGATCAAGGGCCTCGAGCGCATCCGCTTCACCAGCCCACATCCAGCCGCCTTCACAGACGATGTCATCGATGCCATGGCCGAGACGCCCAACGTCATGCCTACGCTCCACATGCCGCTCCAGAGCGGCTCGGACAAGGTTCTCAAGGACATGCGTCGTTCCTACCGCGCTGAG
>JBEGRP010000024.1:0-9108 GCA_041180345.1 Actinomycetota bacterium
CTCTGCAAGCAGGGTCCAGAAAGCATGAACGAGCTGATTCGATTCGGCGTGGAGTTTGACCGTGCCGAGGCCGGCGACAAGACTGCATTCGCCCTCGGCATGGAAGGCGCTCACTCTCACGCCAGAATCTTGCACGTGGGTGGCGATGCAACCGGCGCGGGCATCAGCAACGCGCTGGTGCAGACCTTGAAGCGATCCAAAGCGCAAATTCTGGAACACACTCTGGTGACGGACCTTATTCTCCACGCGACCGCGGATGGGCCGAAAGTAACCGGTGTAGAAGTCTTCTCTTCGGAGGGAATCGAAGCCCTAGAGGCTGATGTAGTTGTCCTGGCATCTGGCGGTGCGGGTCAGCTCTATCGCCACACCACCAACCCGGCCGTGACCACCGGAGACGGAGTGGCGATTGCCCTCCGAGCCGGAGCGGTCCTTGCCGATCTGGAGTTTTATCAATTCCACCCGACTGCACTGGCAGTCCCGGGTTCGTTCCTAATCAGCGAGGCAGTTCGCGGTGAAGGTGCCGTTCTGATCAACAACCGCGGCGAGCGCTTCATGCAGAAGATCCACCCGATGGCTGAACTGGCCCCGCGAGATGTGGTTGCCCGCGCAATCCAGCAGGAAATGCTTGCCCAGGGCGGCGAGCCAGTGATGCTTGATGCCACCGGCTTGGGCGCAGAGTTTTTGAACCAGCGATTCCCGAGCATCACGGCTGCCTGCAGAAACTATGGCTTGAACCTGGCGAAACAGCCAATTCCAGTGACTCCGGCCGCCCACTACTGGATGGGCGGAGTGGCGACTGATAGCTACGGGCGCACCTCCATCCCCGGTCTTTTTGCCGTAGGTGAGGTCGCCTGCAATGGCGCACATGGAGCCAACCGCCTAGCGTCCAACAGCTTGCTGGAGTCGGTGGTATTCGCCGACCGCTGCACCGAGGTGTTGGACCAGCCCTGGCCCGCAAACTTCGACTTCGCCAGATTCCGGGATCAGCAGCCGATGCGCGAACTTGCCGTGGATCTGAGTTACGACAGCCATGCTCCGGTCGTTGACCGTGTCGAACTGCAGACTCAAATGTGGGACCTTGTGGGGCTGGCTCGTGAAGACTTGGGGCTGCGTCAAGCCCGTAAGTCCATGAAGGGTTGGCGTCCGCAAAAGCGGTCGAAGCGGCTCTTCACCGACTATGAGGACGCGAACCTTCTGGACTTGGCTAAGGTCGTGACCGCTGCCGCCCTGGCGCGCACCGAGAGTCGCGGCGCCCACTATCGACTGGATTACCCAGAGACTAACCCAGATTTTGCTCGCCCGATAACAATTCGAAAGGCCTAAGCATGTTGACCAGACAGATCATCGAGGAAGCCGTTAACCGTGCCCTCGCCGAGGATGCACCCTGGGGCGATGCCACTAGCGAATACCTAATCCCAGCGGTCGCAGTGGCTACCGCGACTCTCGAGGCACGCGAACCAGGAATCATGGCCGGCGGTCTGGTATTTGAAGCGGCGTTCAAACAGGTATCACCAGAGGTTGACGTTGAGCTGTTGGTGGCAGACGGTGAGAGCTTCACCGCCAAGCAAACCCTGGCCAAGGTGACGGGCCCTGCGCGCGCAGTTTTGACCGGCGAGCGCGTTGCACTCAACTTCTTGCAGCGTATGACGGGAATCGCCACCCACACCGCACAGTATGTCGCGGAAGTTTCGGGCACCAAGGCGAAGATTGTCGACACCCGAAAGACCACTCCAGGCCTGCGCGCCTTCGAGAAGTACTCGGTGCGCTGCGGTGGCGGGCACAATCACCGCTATGGGTTGTCCGATGCCGTAATGGCCAAAGACAACCACCTGGCAATCCTGACCCGCGGCGGCAAAGACCTGACCACAGAACTGAAGCGGGTTCGCAGCGAGTTGGGGCACACCACTCACCTCGAAGTTGAGGTGGACCGACTTGACCAGATTCCAGCAGTTCTGGCCGCCGAAGTGGACACCATCATGCTGGACAACTTCACCATCGAGGACCTAAAAGCGGGTGTCGCGCTAATAGCGGGCAAAGCGGTCGTGGAAGCCAGTGGCGGTGTCAACCTTTCCACAGTGCGCAGCATTGCCGAGACCGGGGTGGACGTCATCTCGGTTGGTGCGCTAACCCACCAAATTCGGTCACTGGACCTTGGGCTAGACGTAGCCATCGACTAGGCATGCTGTACCTAGATCACGCCGCCACTACCCCGGTAAGAGCCGAGGCCCTGAAGGCCGCTTGGCCCTACCTGACCGAGGAGTTTGGCAATCCGTCTTCGGTGCACGAGGCTGGGCTGCGGGCCAAGGCGGCGCTGGATTGGGCGCGTCAAACCTGCGCCGATTACCTGGGAGCACTTCCCGAAGAAATCATTTTTACCAGTGGCGGCACCGAGGCCAACAACTTGGCCATCAAGGGCATCGCACTGGCAAACCCAAGAGGAAAACACCTAATCTCGTCTCCCATGGAACACCAAGCAGTGTTGGAATGCCTGGAATATATGGTGCGCGTACACGGGTTTGAGCTCACCCTTTTGCCGGTAGGGCAGACTGGCTCCATCGACCCCGAAACGCTGCGCGCTGCAATCCGCCCAGACACCACGCTGGTCTCGGTGATGACAGCAAATAACGAAATCGGCACCTACTACCCCATCGCAGAACTGGCTGAAATCGCAGCCGAGCACGGAGTGCCGTTTCACTCCGACGCCGTTCAGTCACCCGGTTGGCAGGAGCTAAAGGTAAGCGAACTTGGGGTTCAGGCGCTCAGCCTGAGTGGACACAAATTTGGGGCTCCCAAGGGCAGTGGCCTGCTTTACCTGAGCAGCAGGGTCCAGGCGGAACCGGTTTTGCACGGCGGTGGCCAAGAGGGCGGACTTCGCAGCGGCACCCAAAATGTCGCTTGGGCGGTTGCCATCGCAGTGGCCCTGCAGACGCTCGGAAACGCGCAAAGCAATAGCGCCAAGGCAGCCGCGGTGACTTCGGTTTTCATTGACTCTGTGCTGGCTGAAATCCCGAGAGCGAGGCTAACTGGACCGCCTTCAGATTCGGCCCTAGCAGGCGGCCGCCGCGGAAGACACCCTGCGATAGCTTCCTTCACCTTCGATGGAATCAACGGCGAGACTCTGCTGCTGGAGCTAGAGAACGCAGGAGTTGCTTGCTCGAGCGGATCGGCCTGCGCTGCCGGCTCTTCCGACCCCAGCCACGTATTGCAGGCCATTGGAATCGACTACGACGTCTGCCGAACCGCGGTTCGATTCTCGTTTGGAAATGACGCCAGCGCGGATCAGGCAACTCAGGCTCTAGTAGCACTGCGAGCGGCATTGAAACGAATAGGCTGAGCCAATGAGGATTCACAAGGCTTGGGTTGTCGCGGGCGTCACATTCTTGGTGCTCATCGCAGCGGCGGCATTTAGGTCCACCACCAGCGTGCTCTATATGCCTATCGAGATGGAGTTCGGCTGGGACCGTGTCACAACCAGCGGAGCGGTAGCACTCAACATCCTGGTGTACGGCTTCACTGCACCGTTTGCGGCCGTGCTGATGAATCGGTTTGGCCTGAAAAAAGTTGCGATAGCGGCTTTGATTCTTATCGCCAGCGGTACCGGCCTAACGACCGTGATGCACAACCCTTGGGAGCTCTATCTCTACTGGGGAATCATGGTGGGCATCGGCACTGGATGCCTAGCGCTTGCCGGCGGTGCACAGGTTGCCAACTCGTGGTTCGTGAAGCACCGAGGCCTCATCACCGGCATTTTCTCGGCGGCATATGCCACCGGCCAGCTCATTTTCCTTCCATTCATCGCCAAGACTGCAGACTCGGTGGGCTGGCGCCAGGCCACTCTGATTGTCAGCGTCTTCTGCATCGCTCTAATCCCAATCTTCATAACTCTCTTCCAGAACTCCCCCAAGCCGCCACAGGCGCCATACGGTGGCACGGTCGCCGACATTGCTCCGAAGCCACCTGTGACAGTAAAAGCAAACTTTGCCGCCATGAAAGCGGCGCTGCGCGTTCCTGCCTTTTGGGCTCTGGCAGGCACATTCTTTGTCTGTGGTTGGACCACCAATGGGCTCATTGGAGCGCACTTTATCCCGGCGGCACATGATCACGGCATGCCAACTGAGATGGCCGCAGGCCTGCTGGCGGTAGTAGGAATCTTCGACTTCATCGGCACCATTGCCAGCGGTTGGCTCACTGATCGCTTTAACTCGGCCTACCTGCTGGTGGCTTACTACGGGTTACGTGGCCTGGCGCTCTTCACGGTGCCATTCGTGCTCGGCCCTGATGTCGAACCGCCAATGTTGTTCTTTATCGTTTTCTACGGCCTGGACTGGATCGCAACTGTTCCCCCAACCGTGGAACTGTGCCGCCGATACTTCGGTTTGCAAAATGCCAGCCTGGTTTTCGGCTGGGTGTTCGCCAGTCACATGATTGGTGCCGCACTGGCCAGCGCATTTGCCGGCTGGATTCGCCAGTACCAGGGCGACTACTTCATAGCTTGGATTACCGCCGCCATACTTTGCCTAGCCGCGGCTGCCTATTCACTGACGCTCCGTAAGGCGCCAGCTAGTCCTTAGCGAGCCCTTGGAGGCTCATTCGATAGCCCTACCATCGAAGCAAGCCAGTCGTTCCAGATCCGCACTTTGCGCCACTCACTAGCAATCACACCCGCGGCGGTTGGCAGGTACATCCAATCAGCCGGCGCCTGAAGTTTTTCAACCACCATGTGTTTCAACCGCAGTAAGTGAATGCGCGGATGATCAGGCGTGAAACCCCTCGGTGCACTTTTCAGCGCATCTTGCTGGTACAAGCCGAATCCTGCGTCTGCCAATTCCTCGACCGTTGCCTCTAAGTCGCCAAAAAGCCTGACGTCATCGGCTATCGATCGAAAACGCTCTAGTTGGTCCTTGCCTGGCATCCAATACCCGCCACCGAGGTCAAGGCCCTTTGCCGAAACCTCCAGATAGAGTCCCGTACCCGACATTCCGAATATGGCTGCAGCCGCTCTGTCTTTGTATGGAGTCTTGTCGCCACTGAAGCGAGTATCTCGGTAGGGTCGATAAACCTTAGGAACCCCAAATTCGCCAGCAATTTCATCCAGTAAAGCCATCAACGGGCCCCGAATCGAAGCCTCGTAACGGGCCTTATTGGCCTCCCACCAAACCTTGTTGTTGTTGTTGACCTCTAGTTCGGTGAAGAAATCGAACGAGTCCGCCCTAAAACCATCGAAACTCATGCCCGGCACTAATGCATCCTAAGGTCGGCGAGCTGTGAGCTGATCAGTTCTCTAGCGTCGGAGTCAGCGATTGCCGCAATGGCTGCCTCGGCTTCGGAAAGCGCCGTAGAAAAGCGCTCGTCACTCGCAGCCGCCAATGCCCGAGCCCAGCCTTCTAGAGCCGAGGCCTGGAGCCAGTCGGCTGGTTCGTCTACATTCTCTAAATGATGAAGGCAGTTTTTGGCCGCCGCGAGGGCTAGCTGACCGGCGCCTGCCTGAGCCAAGGCTCGGGAGTAGAGCCAGCAACCAATGGCTAGGTTTTGAGCAGTACCCACCCTGCGCCACAGATTCAAAGAAGCCGCCGCAAGTTCGACCGCCCAGACCGGGTTGTCCCCGGCCTCCACTGCCTCGAATGCCTCGTTATAGGTTTTGGCTGCAAGGGTCTTGATGTCATCCATGGAATTCAACCTACTGGGAAATGTAACTGACCGCATTCGGGTTTAGTAAGCCGGAGGAATTATGACTAAAGTAACCGCAGACCTATCCGGTATCACCATTCAACTGATTGATGGAACCCGCATTAGCACCGATGACCTAGCCGGCAAGGTCGTACTTTATGTCAACGTGGCCAGCAAGTGCGGCTTCACCCCTCAGTACGAGGCCCTCGAGGCACTTCACCGCAAGTATGGCGAGCGCGGACTCGCCGTTGTCGGTTTCCCTACTGACCAGTTCAAGCAGGAGCTTGGATCTGAGGGAGAAATCTCGCAATTCTGCAAACTGAACTACGACGTGACCTTCCCGCTGAGTCAAAAGACCTGGGTAAATGGAACGTTCCGTCATCCGCTCTTCGAAAGGCTCACCAAAGCCAAGGACGGCCTCGGCGTCAGCGGCCCAGTGATGTGGAACTTTGAAAAGTTCCTGTCGCTTCCAACGGGAGAAGTTCGTCGGTTCCGCTCGATTACCAAGCCCGACGACCAGGCAATTGTCAGCCTTATCGAGGCCAACCTTCCCAACTAGTGGGATTTTGCCGACGGCTGGTTAGCCAGCAATAGGAGCGCAGATCATGACCACGGACTGATCGGAGTCAGGGTCGAATCGCTCGTCATAGACCTCGAGGTGCGGGCCGTCAATCACGTGGAAACCGGCAGTCGGCAGGTACTCGTCATAAAACCATTTGGTGGTTTCGGCGAGTTCGTCCAGTGAACCTAAGTGCTCGCAAACCAAGTAGTTGCTCGATTCCAGCTTGACCACTTCGAGGCCGGGGTGCGATTCCGGTATTTCGTCCGTTACCAAGCCCGCGAAATACTTCAGCTGCCCTGGTTTAGGTGCCCTATCTTGGCTTGGCGAAATCACTCCAACCGCCCAGCCAAATTCAAACTCATCGGCCTCTTCCAACAGATCAAATACGGTTCCCCAGATCTCAGGGATTACCTCGCTGGCGTCGGAGTCTGGCACCATGGCACTGACGAAGTCTTCGGCGTAACCCACCAAAGTCATAGCGGGCAGGGAGCGAGTTTCTACGAACGCGGTCATGGCCAAACTCTATCTCAGGTCCTACGCCAGGAACTTACCAAGATTGTCAAAATAGCTTTCCATTCCAGCCTGAGCCTGTGGAGCCTGACCCTCCGGTAGCTCTCCATACTGGCTGAACTTGACCCATGACTTTGAGCCCCGTGCCTCGAAGTCGACCACTACGGTGTGAGCCAAGTCCGATGGGATCCGAGCCTCAAACTCCTCCGCGGATTGGGTGTAGTGCATGGTGTGAACCAACTTCGCTAGCGGCTCTACCTCGGTGTACCAGCCATAAAAATAGGCAACGAATTTGTACTCGGGAACATCGACGCCGACAGTCCAGATTCCCCCGACCTCAGCAACATTCTCCACCGAGCCCTCCGCCACCTTTAGGTCGGTTGGCGAGTACCAGATTCGTAAGGCCGCTGGGTCCGCCCAGGCCCTCCAAAGGTCTTCGATGGTGGAGTCGTATTCGCGTTCAACCGAATAAAGAAAAGGCTTGTTCATGCATCCAGTCTAGAACCCCTGCTAAATATCAGCCCTTGGCAATGACCTCGAAGGCAGGCCGCAGGTTATCTCGGTGATCTGGAAATAATCCGAATCCAACAGGTTCGTACCAAACTCGGTGGCAACGTTTGGCTTATACATCGACCTAGAGATCGTGTTTATGACATCGACGGGGTGCCTGTCGTATTTTGATTTCACGGCAATCGTCACCGCGATGCCTCGGTGACAGCGCTGTAACTCACTAAGCTTCAGCCAAAAGCAGTATTCGTAGCGGCTGCAGTAGTCATATCTGCCACCCACAGACCATGTGGCCAGGTAGGAGCTTGACTGGTAAATCAAGTTTTCACTGCGGAGCGTCAACGCGGGGACAGCTGCGCCGGCCAGGTATGGAACTATCCAGGCATAGACAGCTGCGGTCGCTGTGACGACTGCGCACACCGAGAACCCAGCACGCCATAAATAGCTCGCCCAATTCCGCATTCCAGCCATGCGAAGAACCTATGGCAAAGCTGAGACATTGAAGCCATCACACCCAATTTACGGCCGTTTTATGGCCTGGGCTACGGAAGGTGCAGGTAGCTGACGGTTGCACCAGGGTGGCTGATTCGAATGCTCCGATCAACACTCCACCACAAACCGTGCGCGGTGTGGCTGGCGTAGTAAATCTTGAGACCGGTCGCCGCCTTTTCGATGTGAGTCACGATTCCGGTGTGCTCTTGGGAACCCTTATTCCACCAATCGAACTGAACTATGTCGCCGATCTGCACCTGGGCGCGCTGCGCATCCGAGAGCACAGTGGCTTTGCCAGCCGAAAGCAAATATGCGCGCAGCTTTGTGCTGGAAATCCAGTTCATAGTGGCTCCGTGGTTACGGCTGCGATAGCCGTGCCATTTTGCAGTTTGCGTGAAGCCTCGCTTCAACAGCGACTGGCTGGCCCAGTTTGCGCAATCCCGCCCGGGTAGGTAGCCAAAGGGCTTGGCGCTATGGGCATTCCAAGTCGCGGCCACGAAATCGAACTGAGCCTTGGCAGGAGCAGCGAGAGCAGCTGGCGCGATTGGAGACGGGGTAACTAGATGGACTTTTTCCGGTACACCAACCATGGTTTCCGTCACCGGTCGAATCGCAAAAGTGATCCCCACTCCAAGTGGAAGATCTGAAATGGTTGCCTCGGTGGCGGTTGATGGCAAGTGTTTCCAGGTCAGCCAGGTGCCGAAATCATCAAACTTGTAGGTTATGCGGAAGTCGGAAATTGTCTCTGAACCGGTCTGGGTGGGCATTTGCCAACCAAGAACAAGTGCCGACACCGAGTTCACTCGCACCTCAAGGCTGATCACCTTTGATGGTTTGATGGCCGGGGCTGGGCTAGCGGAAGTATCGATGGATTCTTGAGGTGCCGGTGCGATTACAGCAATCGGAGTCGCGACTGGGTCGGGGCTCGGTGCCGAATCATCTGCAAATGCTGGAACCACTCCAGAAAGCCCCAGAGTTAGCAGGAGTGAAAGGAAAGCACCGAAGAACTTGTTCATTCGCTTCAGGATATCTGCCGCCACCGAGATTTCGCCTCAGGCGCAACGAGTCTGCTGAAACTCACAGAATTACAGGCGCATAATGGAACTGCGGTCGAGGCCGCAGAACGGAGGCGGTAGCAATGATCAAGTATTCAACTGACGGCTGTAACTGTGGAGGTGGCTGCAATTGCGGTGGAGACTGCAAGTGCGGTACCCAGCAGTAAGAAGCTGAACTTAAAGCGAAACGGCTCAGGGAAACCTGAGCCGTTTCGCTTTTCGCGAGGTCTAGTAAATGGGTCGAAGCGTCGCAACCAGCGGGCACACAAACGGATCGGAGTTCTTGCTGAGACCAACATCGTTCAGGTAGCGCAT
>JBEGRP010000025.1:0-8957 GCA_041180345.1 Actinomycetota bacterium
GTGAGCAGCTTCATGCCAGGGGCGGCATGTTCAAAGAGCAACTGGCGGCAGCGCCCGCACGGCATCAGGACCTCGCCGGCACCGTTGACGCAGGCGAAATAGGCCAGCTTTCCGCCACCCAGTCGGAACAGGTCGGATACCAGTGAGCACTCCGCACAGAGGGTCATGCCGTAGGAAGCGTTTTCGATGTTGCAACCGGATACCAGTCGGCCGTCAGTCGTCAGCGCTGCCGCACCCACCGGGAACTTGGAATAGGGCGAGTACGAGTTGCTTGCGGCTTTCGCGGCCTCGGCCTTCAGGGCATCCCAATCAATCGACAAAACAAACCTAACTTTCTTAGCTCTTGAGGTAGGCCTTGCCGGAGGCCGCGGGTCCAACCACGCGTCCCACCAGACCGGCCACCGCGATTACGGTCAGCAGGTAAGGCAGCATCAACAGGAACTCGCTCGGGACTCCGCTTCCTATGATTGCCAGACCAAACTGAAGGTTTTCACTGAAGCCAAAGAGCAGCGCTGCTGCGGCGGCGTAGATGGGGTTCCAGCGGCCAAAGATCAGCGCGGCCAAGGCGATGTAACCGGCACCGTTGGTCATCTCCTTGCCGAAGGCGCCCACCTGCCCGAGGGTGAAGAATGCGCCACCCAGACCGGCCAGCGAACCACCGATAAGCACTGCGATGTAGCGGGTGCGGAACACCTTGATTCCGACGGTGTCGGCCGCCTTGGGGTACTCACCCACGGCGCGAACCCGGAGGCCCCACCGCGTCTTGAACAGCGCGGTCCAGACCGCGGCAACCGCCAGGTACATCAGATAGACGATCGGTGTCTGATTGAACAGCACCGGACCGAGCACGGGAATCTGTGACAGCAGGGGAACCGCGAAGGCATCGAACCTCGGTGGCGAGTTGTAGGTGCCGAGGTCGGTCATCAGGGTGCTGAACAGGAAGTTGGTCAGGCCGACCACCAGGACGTTTAGCACCACACCGACGATGATCTGATCCACCAGATACTTAATCGCGAAGACAGCCAAGATCCAGGCCACCAGCGCGCCGGCAACCGCCGCGGTCACCACACCGAGCCAGACCGATTGGGTGAGCGAGGCGACCAGGGCCGAGACAAAGGCACCGGCGAGCAGCTGACCCTCGATGGCGATGTTGACCACACCGGAGCGCTCACTGAGAGCGCCTGCCAGCGAGCCAAAAATCAGCGGAACCGCGAGCGCCAGCGAACCGGCCAGGAGCGCGGTGAGCGTGAGGGTCTTGCCCTCGTAGAACACCACCAAGGCCTGCGCCACGAACAGCAGACCGAACACCGGCACCAAGGCCCGCGGGTTCTTCAGGCGACGAATGTAGTGAATCCAACTGATTACGGTTAGCGCCAACTGCAGCGCTACCGCGACCCAGGCAACCGGCAGGGTTGGCACGTTGAAGTCGGGGATGGCCAGCAGATCGCTCTGGGCGTGCAGGCGAATCTGAGTCTGGTTGGGCTTGGCGAGGGCGGCCAGCAGCAGACCCAGCAGGGCGATGACGCTCAGCAGCACCGAACTCTTGATTCCCGGTCTCACTTCGCCACCTCCATTCGCTGGGCACGAATCCGGAAGATGGCACGCACCAGCGGCGGTGCAGCAATGAACAGCACGATCATCGACTGAACGATCAGCACGATGTCTATCGGCACTCCCTCGCTGGCCTGCATCGTCACGGCTCCGGCACGAAGCCCACCGAAGAGAATGCCGGCAGCCAGGACACCGAGTGGATTGTTGCGTCCCAGCAGCGCCACCGTGATGGCGTCGAATCCGAAGGATGCCGCGACACCGGTGGTGAGCTGCCCCTCGGTGCCCAGAATCTGCGAGGTGCCTGCCAGACCTGCCAGCGCACCGGCGACAGCCATGACAAGAACGTAGTTGAGGCCGATGTTGATTCCAGCTACCTTGGCGGCCGAGGGGTTGTGACCCAGGGCGCGAAACTGGAAGCCCATGGTGCTGCGGTTCAGCAACCACCAAACCAGCCAGACCGCCAGCAGCATCGCAAAGACACCGGCGTGCAGACGGAATTGCGGACCCAGGAATGCCGGGTATTTGGCGCTGTCCAGGATCGGCTTGGAGATTGGGTTGATGTTGTGCGGCGCCTGCAGGAACGGGGTCTTCAGCAGGTACTGCAACAACAGGCTGGCGATGTAGTTGAACATGATGGTCACGATGACCTCATTGGCCCCGGTGGTTGCCTTGAGCAGACCGACCAGCGCGCCGAAAAGTGCGCCACCGAGGATTCCGGCCAGTACCGCCAGCGGGAAGTGAATGGCCCACGGCAGGTCAACGTTGATGCCGACCCAACCGGCAAACATCGCGCCGAAGATGATCTGCCCGGAGCCGCCAATGTTGAAGAGGCCGCTGCGGAACGAGACCGCCATTCCCAGTCCCGCCATCGTGATGGGGGTGGCGTAGGCCAGGGTCTCGGTGATCGGTTTGATCATCCCGGCGGGAGTCGAAGCCTGGTAGTTGAAGATGGAACCGCGGAAGAGTGCGTCATAGGCACCAAACACCGAGTTCCAAATCGCACTGAGCGCATCGGTCGGGCGTGAAGCGAAGTAGCTGGCGGCCACCTGAACATCTCGATTGGATACCGCGATCAGAATGCCGCCGACCACGAACGAAACCAGCACCGCCAGAGCCGATAGGCCGACGTTGCCACGGAAGAATTTTGCGATCATTCGGTGATCCCCGCCATCATCTTGCCCAAGACCGCTCGGTCGGTGTCCGGTGGGACGACCCCGACGATTCGCCCGCGATACATCACCGCGATTCGGTCTCCCAGCTGGGTGGCCTCATCCAATTCGGTGGCCACAATCAGCACCGGTGTGCCGGCATCTCGCGCAGCCACAATCTGCTCGTGAACAAACTCGATTGAACCCACGTCTAGGCCGCGGGTCGGCTGCGATGCGACCAGCAGGCTCAGCTTTCGGCTCAGTTCGCGGGCCAGTACCACCTTCTGCTGGTTGCCACCGGAAAGCTGACCGGCAGTGCTCTCGATGCCCTGTGCCCGAACGTCGAACTCCTTGATCTTCTGCAGTGCAAAGTCCTTCAGGAAGCCAAGTTGCAGGACGCCACGCTTGGCGAAGGGCTCGCGGTCGCTGCGATTCAACATCAGGTTTTCGGCGATTGTGAAGTCGGCAACCAGGCCGTCCTCGGTGCGGTCCTCTGGGACGAAGCCAAGCCCGGCATCTAGGCGCTGCTTCACCGATTTGCCGGAGATTTCAGTACCGGCAAGAACAATCGATCCGCTGGTCTTACTCTGGGTGCCCAGGATGGCCTCGGTCAACTCGGTTTGGCCGTTTCCCTGAACTCCCGCTATCACCAGAATCTCGCCCGCGTGAATGTCCAGCGAGACGTCATCCAGCACCTTGGTTCCGGCGTGATCCCACACCGAGAGGTTACGCACCTGCAGCGCCACCGGTCCCGGTTTGGCCGCCGCCTTGGAAACATCCAAGTCCACCTGACGACCCACCATCAGCGATGCCATTTCCTCGGCCGAGTCGGTTGGCTTGGCCTCGCCGACCACCTTGCCCAGACGCATGACAGTGATCTTGTCGGCCGCCTCGCGAACCTCGCGCAGCTTGTGAGTGATGAAGACGATTCCTCGACCCGAGTCACGGAGTTGCTTCATGATCAGCATCAACTCGTCGGTTTCCTGCGGGGTCAGCACCGCGGTTGGTTCATCGAAGACCAGCACCTGGGCGTCCCCAATCAGAGCCTTGATGATCTCGACTCGCTGCTGCACACCGACTGGAAGGTCACCAACGATGGCATCGGGATCGACATCGAAACCAAAGCGGTCAGAGACCTCTTTTACCTTGGCGCGGGCGGCAGCCAGATCGAGCCAACCACCGGCCTTGACCGGCTCGTGTCCCAGGACCACGTTCTCGGCAACGGTGAAGACCGGAATGAGCATGAAGTGCTGATGGACCATGCCGATTCCAGCGGCCATGGCATCTCCCGGACCAGAGAATTTGACGGCCTTGCCGTCTAAGAGAATGTCGCCGGCATCGGCCTGGTAAAGGCCATATAAGACGTTCATCAGAGTGGATTTACCGGCACCGTTTTCGCCGAGGAGGCAGTGGATTTGGCCGGGCTCTACCGTCAGATTTACGGAATCATTCGCCACCAAGGCACCGAACTTTTTGGTGATTCCACTCAGTTCAAGCTTCATCGCTCTGACATCGCCTTTCAAGTCGCAGTCGGCGACGACTGCGTGCTTGTTTGAAGTCTACTTAGAAAGTGAAAGGGGGCCGCCCTCGAAAAGGCGACCCCCTATCGCTAGTGCTACTTGTTGTACATCGAGGTGACCTTGACCTTGCCGGCGATGATGTCTGCCTGCAGCTGGTCAAGCTCTGCCTGGATTCCCGATGGGTAGGCAACGTCGTGCTGTGGAGCAATCATCACGCCGCCGTTTGCCAGGGTGCCAACGTACTGGTTGGCGTCGCCACCGGTGAACTTACCGTCAACGCCATCCTTGATGATCGACTCGACGGCGCCAGCCATCTTCTTCTCGATCGAGGTCAGGATGTTTCCCTTGTACTTGGCGTGGGTTGGGATGCCGTACCAGTCGCTGTCAACACCGATAACCAGAGTGCCCTTGTGGTCAAGGGTGGCCTGGCCGGAACCGATACCTACTGGACCCGCAACCGGAAGGATGATGTCTGCACCCTGAGCGAAGAACTGCTCGGTCAGAGTCTTACCCTTGGCCTGGTCGTTGAAGTCACCGGTAGCAGCCCACTTGCTGCTGTCGGTGCCCGATGCGCCCAGAACCTCAACCTTGGTGCCCTTGGCCTTGTTGTAGTAGTCCACACCCTGCTTGAAGCCATCCATGAAGATGGTCACGGATGGGAACAGCATTCCACCGTAGGTGGCAACCTTGCCGGTCTTGGTGGTTGCTGCTGCCAGGTAACCAGCCAGGAAGGCGGCCTGAGCGGTGTCGTACTGGATTGGCTTTACGTTGTCCAGGCTCAGTGGCGAGTAGTCGTCGTTGCTGAGCGCCGAGTCAATCAGTGCGTAGTTGATGTCGGTGTTGGTCTTGGCCGAGTCGCGAGTTGCGGCAGCCAGGTTGAAGCCAACGTTGACGATGAGGTTACACTTCGCGTCAACCATGGACTGAACACCCGAGGTGTAGTCGGTCTGGGTCGCGTTGTTTGGCGACTCCACGGTACCGATCTGAACTCCCAGGTTCTTCTCGGCGTTGAGCAGACCGTTGTAGGCCTCCTCGTTGAACGAGGCGTCCTTGAATCCGCCCGAGTCCGAGACCATGCAGGCCTTGTAGTCGACGGATGCTGCCTTAGTCTCGGCTGGCGCCGATGCACAGCCTGCTAGCGCAAGGCTGGCGGCTGCAATGACGCCGAGCGTTGCGGTGGTACGAGTAATAAAGCTCACTTACTTTTTCCTCCTGTTTTGTGAACGGTCAATCGGCCGTTGGCTTCACACTACTCCTGCAAAACAGGCGTTGAATAACTAGAAGGAATTTTTAACGCAGCCGTTACAAATGGGGCGAAGAATTAACCCGATTAACTGTTGGCGGGCTCTTCGATCACCGAGAGATTGCCGGCCGCGTAGTCGCTGGCCAGTTCTCGAAGCTCGCCGCCGATGCCGGTCGGCCACGCCACATCGGCCTCTTCGGTGAGGGTCACCGACTGAGGCGAGAGCAGGTTGGCGTCGTGCGTGCCGTCCGCTGCAGCAAGGGTCATCGCATTAGTAACATCGGTCACCAGGACCTCTGCGATGGGCTTCACCACCGAGGCCAGAATCGCGCCTTTCACGGTGGAGAAACGGGCTTGCTTGACCCAGTCGGAATCCGACCCGATCACCTGGGCGTTGGCTTCCGCGGCAACCTGGGCTATCGGAAGGTAGTTGACTCCAACCGGCAGGATCACATCGGCGCCGCCTGCAATTAGGCCCTTGGTCTTCAACTTCAGCGAACCCGGAGGTGAGTCTTGAGTGACAAAAGTCCAAGCACCGGGTTCGGCGCGATCTGCACCCAGAATGTTCACCAGGCGGCCGTGCCTGGAGCTGTACTGATAGACGCCCTGGCGGAAATACCAGACTGCGTCGACCGCATCGGGGTCGCTCCCCGCCGCGATGATGCCGACGGTTCCGGTCTTGGTTGCGGCCGCGGCCAGGTATCCGGCCTGAAGATAAGCCGTGCGCACATCGAGTGGGGTCACCCAGAGGTTAGCCGGGCTTGGAACGGTGTTCGTTTCCTGAAGCTTCAGGTAACTGGCAAGCCCGGTGTCGATCGCACGGAAGTATCGGTCCGGGTTGCCCTGAGCCAGCGGCGTCAGTCCAGCAACCGCACTGGCTCCCAGAGCAAAGACCACGTTGCAACCGCGACTAACCAGCTTCTTGCCGGCCCGCGTGATCGCGTCAACGCTGTCGCTCTTGGGTTGCACTATCGACATTGAGCTGCCGTTGACCACGGTGGCCTGCTGCAACCCGAAGTAAGCCAGCTGATTGCGAGCGCCGTCGTTTACGCCAGCCGCGGTAGTGACCAGACAGGCCTTGAAGGCAACCGGGGTTGGGGTGGCGTTCTCGACCACGCTGGAGCAACCGGCAAGCAGTGAGCTAGCCAGTGCGAGCGCCGAGAAGGCTCCGGCCGCGGAACGCAGATTCATCTTTATAGAAGGTCTCCGTGACCGGTGGCCTTTAGTGCGTCCACCAGCTGCTTCACGCGCTGGGCATGCTCCTTGGTGGTGACAAGCAGCGCATCCGGGGTGTCTACGACGATGATGTCCTCGACACCAATCAGCGCAATCAGACGGTCACTATCGCTCACCAGAATGCCGCTCGAGGAATCGGCCAAAACCTTGGCGTCTCCCAGCACGGCCAGGTTGCCGCGACGACCGTTGGACTGCAACTCTGCGATCGCCGCGAAGTCGCCCACGTCGTGCCAGCTGAATCGCCCCGGAATCACAGCGACGAGTCCGCGCTCGGCGGCTGGCTCGGCGATGGCGTAGTCGATCGCAATCTTCTTCAAAGTTGGCCAAACTCGGTGCATTACCGATTCGCGGTACATGCCATCCCAGGCGTCAGCGATCTCCATGAGCGCAGCGTGCAGCTCCGGCTCGGTCTGCTTCAGCTGCTCCAAAAGCAAGGCCGCTGGGGCGATGAACATGCCCGCGTTCCACAGGTAGTTTCCGCTCTCAACGTACTTGCGCGCGGTCGCCATCTTGGGCTTCTCGATGAACTTGTCCACCGAGAGCGCACTCGGTGCACCGGCAACGTCAAGCGCAGCACCGGTCTTGATATAACCGAATGCCACCGAGGGCGAACTCGGCTCTATTCCGATGGTGACGATCTTTCCGGTGGCGGCCACCTCGATGGCCTCGCGCACGGCGTCCTGGAAAATCTTCGACTCGGTGATTACGTGGTCCGCTGCGAACGAACCGATGATTACGTCTGGCTCGCGCTTGGCCAGAATTGCGGCGGCCAAAATGATCGCAGCGGTGGAGTCCTTGGGGCTGAGTTCCAGCACCAGATTCTTGAGGTCCAGGTCTTCGATTTGCTCGACTACGGCACCCTGGTGAGCCTGGCCGGTGACTACCAAAATTCGGTCCTCACCGCTGACCGGCGAGAGGCGATCCCAAGTGTCTTGCAATAAAGTCTGGCCCGACCCGGTTAGGTCGTGAAGGAACTTCGGTGCGGACGCCCGGGAGAGCGGCCAGAGTCGAGAACCGACGCCTCCGGCCGGGATAACCGCGTGGAAGCGTTCGATTGGTGTCCGCTGATTGCTCATAGTAAAAAACGATAGTTGAATACCCTGGAAACTGGCTAAACGGCGTCTGTAAAGGTTTTACACTTAAAGGCGGACTGAGCCCGTATCTGGGCCGCCCGTTCTAGGAGGAACTCCAGTGCCTAAGATGCCTGCTGGCACCCTGTACCGCGGAAAAGTTGGAATGTGGTCATGGGTACTGCACCGAATTACCGGTGTAGCCATTTTCTTTTTCTTGTTAGTCCACGTCTTGGACACCTCGCTGGTGCGCGTCAGCCCAGAGGCCTACAACTCGGTGATGGCTAGCTACAAGACCCTGATCATGGGTCTTGGCGAAATGGGCCTGGTGGCCGCAATTCTGTTCCACGCCCTGAACGGTCTGCGCATCATTGCAGTGGATTTCTGGCGCAAGGGAACCAAGTACCAGAACCTGCTGTTCTGGATCGTAATCATCGTTTCGGTCGTGTTGTTCGCTGGCTTTGCGCCGGTGCACATCATGCACATGCTGAAGTACTAAGGCGGGGAAAGACTCATGGAAATCGTTATTGAGACTCCAAACAGCCCTCGCAAGCGCAAGGGTGCCAACTGGGAGAAGTACGGCTGGATGTACATGCGCATCAGCGGTGCCATTCTGGTTGCTCTGATCTTCGGTCACCTGATCGTCAACCTGATCATGCCGGAGGGTGGCGTGAAGGCAATCGACTTCGCGTTCGTCGCCGGCAAGTGGGCTAACCCGTTCTGGCAGGTCTACGACACCGTGATGCTGTGGCTGGCCCTGATTCACGGAACCAATGGCATGCGCACCATCGTGAACGACTATGCCGAGCGCGAGGGCGTTCGCAAGGTGCTGAACATCGCACTGCTTATCACCTGTGTCGCACTGATTGTTCTGGGCACCTTGACCCTGACCACCTTCGACCCTTGCATCGATCCAAACGCCACCAACTACCTACCTACTATCTGTAAGTAAGGGTTAGGAAAATAGATTGACCACCCCAAAGGTTCACACCCATCAGTACGACGTCGTAATCGTGGGAGCCGGTGGAGCAGGCATGCGTGCCGCCATCGAAGCCGGACCACACGCCAAGACGGCCGTCATCTCTAAGCTCTTCCCAACTCGCTCGCACACCGGTGCGGCTCAGGGCGGTATGGCCGCAGCACTGGCCAACGTCGAAGAGGACAACTGGGAATGGCACACCTTCGACAC
>JBEGRP010000026.1:0-8926 GCA_041180345.1 Actinomycetota bacterium
ACCTCTTCCAAGCTTCGTTTCCTGGAGGATGAGGGTTTACTAACTCCACAGCGCACCTCCAGCGGTTACCGTAAGTACACCTCGGATGACATCGAGCGCCTGCGCATCATTCTGGAACTCCAGAATCGCAAGCTGCCACTGAAGGTCATCCTGGATTACCTGAGTCAGCTTGACGCCGGAGTTAGCGCAAGCCTTCCTGGCGACCAAGAGGCTCCGGAGCCAGTGCTTCGCAAACTTCGCGCCCGCAAGATCTCTCGAATCGAACTGACTGCGGAAACCGGGATCACCGAGGCCATGATTGCCGAGGCTCAGGACATGAAGTTCCTCGGTGCGGAACCCTTCGACTTTTCGGCTTTGGAAATTGCCAGAGCACTGGTAAACCTCCGCCGTTTCGGAATTACTCCGCGCCACCTCCACGGCCACAAGACTCTGATCGACCGGGAAATCGCGATCATTGAGGGCGTCTTGGCGCCAGTTCAGGGTCGTCGCGATGGTTCGGCGCGCGCTAAGGCAGCCGACTATGCCCGTGAAATCGAGCAACAGTTTGACACCATTCGGACCGAGCTAATCAACGGTTTCATCGGAAAAATCGAGAACTAAGTTTTCTAGCTCGAATCGGCTCTAAAAGGGGTGAAATCCCCGTGTTTAAGCCCGACACGCCGTCACCGACTTCTGCGGGCTATTGACTCATTCGTTCAACAGAATTAAACCTGTACTTGAACCTTTGGTTTAGTGCATAGGTTTACGCATCGGCGAAAGGGAGAGGGATGTCTGACCAAGACTTCAGCGCACCTGACTCCGACTACGCCGACACTCTTTTTAGTGATGATCTGCCGGCCACGGATTCGCGATCGGGATACCGAGGTACCTCCGCGGCAAAAGCAGTAGGAATTTCTTACCGTCAGCTGGATTACTGGGACCGTACCGCCCTAGTGCAGCCTTCGGTGCGTGGTGCATCAGGTTCGGGAACTCAGCGTCTTTACTCATTCCGCGATGTCTTGGTTTTGAAGCTGGTCAAGAGCCTGCTGGACATCGGCGTTTCGCTGCAGCAGATTCGAACCGCCATCGAGGAGCTGCGAGCCAGCGGAATCAACGAGCTCGCCGGAATCACCCTGATGTCCGACGGCGCCCGAGTTTATCTGTGCACTACCCACGATGAGGTCATCGACCTGCTTGGTCGCGGTCAGGGCGTATTTGGTATTGCAGTTGGCAAGGCGCTGCGCGAAGTCGAGGCGACCCTGGCCAACATTCACGCCGACTCGGTGGGCGAGATGGACGAGCTTTCCAGCCGTCGAGAGCGAAAGCGCGCGGTCTAGTCAAAATCGAAATGCCAGCCTGCGGGCTGGCATTTGTCGTTTAGGGGATACAGGCGGTTTGCCTACTCGGCCTCGCCTTGCTCCTTCTTCTTGCGACGGAAAAAGCCCTGCTTCACAGACTTTGAACGCGCCTTGGCAACCGATCGACCGCGACGGCGCTTCTGCGCCTCTTCGGTCATAGACGACTGAATGAGTTCCAGAAGCCGATCGAAGTTCGCCGAGATCTCGGCGGCCACTGGGCCCGGCCAGGAGTGGATTGGGCGGGCGGCACCCTGAGCCTGCTGAACCGCCGCTCGCTCCGGGAAAAACACCGGAAGCAGAGCGTCGCTAACAATTTGACTCAATTCCTGTTGACGGAATTCGTGCTCGGTGAAGTTGTCATTTAGTCGGTTCAGGACAACACCTGCCAGCGCAAGTCGATGATTCAGCTGGTCGTGGACTTCGTCGACGGCTAACATCGCGCGGCGGACTCCGCTGACGGCAAAGATACCTGGTTCGGAAACCAGAACCACTCGGTCGCTGGCGGCCCACGCGGACCGAGTCAAACCATTCAACGAGGGCGGAGTGTCGATGATTACCAAATCGTAGTCGTCTTCAACGACGCTGAGTGCGTGCTCTAGCTTCCAGAGATCGGCAAGCGAAGGATTGGGGGAGTCGTAGGCGGAAGCCAGTGGTTCGCCCACCATGACATCAATTTTTGAGGGCTGCGACTTGTTCCAACTGGAAGGTAGGATTGCTTTATGCACAACGCCGTGCACGGGGCGTTTGATGACATCCACCACGGTTGTTTCGAAATCCCCAATGGCGCCCAAGCCGGTGGAAGCATCGCACTGAGTGTCAAGGTCCACGACGAGCGTGCGTAGTCCCTTGGCATAGGCAGCTGAAGCCAGGCCCAGTGAGACCGTGGTTTTGCCTACGCCCCCTTTCAGGGAGCTAACGCTAAGAACATGCACCTCTCTAGGCTACCTTTTGGGCCGTCCCTTTTGACACAGTGGGAAGGAACTCAAATGTTCAAGAAGATCCTGGTTGCGAACCGAGGCGAAATCGCCGTTCGTGCATTCCGTGCCGCCTATGAGCTGGGTGCCAAGACCGTGGCCGTCTTCCCATACGAGGACCGTAACTCCGCCCACCGTATGAAGGCCGATGAGGCCTACCAGATCGGTACCGTGGGTCACCCGGTTCGCGCCTACCTTGATGTCTCCGAGATCATTCGCGTTGCCAAGGAGTCTGGCGCAGACGCCATCTACCCTGGCTACGGCTTCCTAAGCGAAAACCCAGACCTGGCAAATGCCTGCGTCGAGAACGGCATCACTTTCATCGGCCCAAGCGCACACGTACTTGAACTAGCCGGCGACAAGGTAAACGCCAAAGCTGCCGCAATCGCCGCAGGCGTTCCGGTTTTGAAGAGCACCCAGTCAAGTGACGACGTTGACTTCTTGGTTGGCGAGTCGGACTCCATCGGCTTCCCGCTGTTCGTGAAGGCAGTAGCCGGTGGTGGTGGACGCGGCATGCGTCGCGTCGCGACCAAGGATGACCTGCGCGCTGCGCTGGTTGAGGCTTCCCGCGAAGCCGCCAGCGCCTTCGGCGACGGCCGAGTCTTCCTAGAGCAGGCCGTTTTGCGTCCGCGTCACATCGAGGTTCAGCTGCTGGCAGACGGAAAGGGCGGAGTCTCGCACCTGTTCGAGCGCGACTGCTCGATCCAGCGCCGCAACCAGAAGGTCGTCGAAATCGCACCGGCACCGCTGCTGGACGACGAACTGCGCCAAATCCTGTTCCGCGATGCCGTAGCGTTCGCAAAGGAGATCGGCTATGCCAACGCTGGAACCGTTGAGTTCCTGATTGACACCGTCGGTGCCAACGCTGGCAAGCACGTCTTCATCGAGATGAACCCTCGCATTCAGGTGGAGCACACCGTCTCCGAGGAAATCACCGACATCGACCTCGTTCAAAGCCAGATGCGAATCGCTGCCGGTGAGACCCTGGAAGACCTGGGCCTTACCCAGGACAAGATTTTCTGCCACGGCTTCGCTGTGCAGTGCCGTATCACCACCGAGGACCCTGCTCAGGGCTTCCGTCCGGACACTGGAAAGATCACCACCTACCGTTCCCCTGGAGGTGCGGGAATCCGTTTGGACGGTGGAACCGTCTCGACCGGTGCCGAGGTGAGCCCGTTCTTCGACTCGATGCTGGTGAAGCTGATTGCCAAGGGTCGCGACTTCCCGAGCGCGGTTACCCGTGCCCGCCGCGCGCTGGCAGAGTTCCGTATCCGCGGTGTATCTACCAACATCGCCTATCTGCAGGCCGTTATGAGCGACCCTACCTTCATCTCGGGTGACCTCAGCACTTCGTTCATTGACGAGCGCCCAGAGCTCTTCCTGGCAAAGCAGAGCCAGGACCGCGGCACCAAGATCCTGCAGTGGCTTGCAGAAGTCACCGTAAACCAGCCATACGGACCACGCAATGGGCGTCTGAACCCAGAGGAAAAGCTGCCTAAAGTTGACCTCACCAAGCCCGCACCGGCTGGCTCACGTCAGCAGCTGCTGGAGCTAGGCCCTGGCGGCTTTGCGAAGTCTCTGCGTAACCGTCAAGAAGTAATGGTCACCGACACCACCTTCCGTGACGCACACCAGAGCCTCCTAGCAACCCGAGTCCGTGGCCGCGACCTGGTTCAGGTTGGCCCGTACGTCTCCCGCCTCACTCCGCAGTTGCTATCGGTTGAGGCCTGGGGTGGCGCAACCTATGACGTTGCCCTCCGTTTCTTGGGTGAAGACCCATGGGAGCGCCTAGCCGCCTTGCGCGAAGCCATGCCAAACCTCTGCATCCAGATGCTGCTGCGCGGCCGCAACACCGTCGGTTACACCCCTTACCCGACCGAGGTCACCGACGCTTTTGTCGAGGAGGCTGCAGCCACCGGTGTGGACATTTTCCGAATCTTCGATGCACTGAACGACGTCGAGCAGATGCGCCCAGCAATCGAGGCGGTCTTGCGCACTAAGACGGCCGTAGCCGAGGTTGCTCTCTGCTACACCGCCGACCTGCTGGACCCAGCCGAGAAGCTATACACGCTGGATTACTACCTCAACCTGGCTCAGCAAATCGTTGATGCCGGTGCCCACATCATCGCGATCAAGGACATGGCCGGTCTGCTGCGCCCTGCGGCCGCGGCGAAGTTGGTAACCGCACTGCGCGAGCGCTTCGATCTGCCAGTTCATCTCCACACCCACGACACTGCGGGCGGTCAGCTCGCCACGCTAATGGCCGCGATCAATGCGGGCGTAGATGCGGTAGACGTTGCCAGTGCACCGATGGCCGGAACCACCAGCCAGCCCTCCGCTTCCGCGCTTGTCGCAGCTCTGGCCCACACCGAGCGCGACACCAACATCCCGCTTTCCGCGGTAACTGCCTTGGAGCCTTACTGGGAAACCGTGCGCAACGTCTACGCACCTTTCGAGAGCGGCCTCCCAGGCCCAACCGGTCGCGTCTACAAGCACGAAATCCCTGGTGGTCAGCTGTCCAACCTGCGTCAGCAGGCGATTGCCCTCGGCCTCGGTGACCACTTCGAGCGCGTCGAGGACATGTACGCGGCTGCGAGCGAACTGCTTGGTCGACCAACCAAGGTAACCCCGTCTTCAAAGGTGGTCGGTGACCTGGCCCTTCACTTGGTTGCTGTGAATGCAGACCCGAAGGACTTCGCCGAGAACCCGCAGAACTACGACATCCCCGACAGCGTTATCGGTTTCATGGCTGGCGAGCTGGGCGACCTGCCTGGTGGTTGGCCTGAGCCGTTCCGAACCAAGGTGCTGCAGGGTAAGAACCCTAAGTTCGGTCTCACCGAGGTTTCGATCGAGGACCTGGCGATTCTGCAGGGTGCCGATTCGTCGGCACGCCGCGGAACTCTAAACCGCCTGCTCTTCCCTGGCCCAACCAACGACTTCCTCAAGGTTCGCGAAACCTACGGCAAGCTAGACAACGTTGACACGGTCGACTATCTCTATGGCCTGGAGCAGGGCAAGGAGCACGTCATCGACATCGCCAAGGGTGTTCGCTTGTACGTTGGCCTGGAGGCCATCGGTGGCGCCGATGCCAAGGGCTTCCGAACCGTAATGACCACTCTCAACGGTCAGCTACGCCCGATTCTGGTTCGCGACCAGAAGATCAAGGTGGCTACCGTTCAGGCTGAGAAGGCCGACACCAACAACACCGGTCATGTTGCTGCGCCTTTCGCTGGCGTAGTTACCATTCAGGTGGTTGAGGGAACTCCGGTAGAGGTAGGCCAGCCGGTCGCCACTATCGAGGCCATGAAAATGGAGGCAACCATCACCGCCAGCAAGGCCGGTGTGGTCAAGCGCCTAGCAATTGGCAAGGCCCAGGCAGTTGACGCCGGCGATCTGATTCTGGTCGTCGAATAGCCCCAGCTTTATAACTAACACCGAGGGATTGCTTAGTCCCTCGGTGTTCGTTTTAACGGTCACGGGTAGAATAAAGGGCAGTTAACTCACCTCGGTGGGAAGGCTTTATCAGGAGGTCATCAGTGGCATTTGGACGCAAGAACCCAGAGGGTTCGGACGTATTCGCCGAGGTAGTTCCGGCCAACGAGCCTAAGAGTCACAATCTGGCAGAGGTTGCGGTTGATGCCGGCACGGTTGACGTTAACCCTTCGACTGCCAGCATTCCGATTGCCACCGAGGCCCTGTTGCCTAATCTGGAGCCGGTTCCAGCTTCCACCGCTTTGGCAACCCCAGACGTCGTTCGCAGCAACTACAGCCGTCGAGACAGCCTCCGCGGTCAGGCCTTTGACGCACCAGAGCCCGCCGCAATGCTTACTGCCGAGCGCCTGATTGACACCAGCAACCGCTTCCGACCCGCGCCGGAGTCGGGTTTCCGTCGCTTCCTTTACTTCCTTTCCCTGAAGAGCATCAACCTCGGTGACAGCCTGGCTGTTCGCGAGCGCAAAGCGGTCAACGCCCGCATCGCCGCGCAGCTAGATGGCGGCACCAAGTTCGTTCCAGTCCTGACCCGTAAGGGTGGCGTCGGAAAGACCACTGTCACCACACTGCTGGGAATGGCGCTGTCCTTGAACCGCGAAGACCGCGTGGTGGCAATCGATGCCAACCCTGACCGCGGAACGCTGGCCGAGCGAGTCTCGAAGAACACTCGCTTCACCGTGCGTGACGTCGTAAACCGTGCCGCCAGCATCGATGGATTTACCGATTTCTCGACCATGGTTTCGCGTGATGTCACCCGTCTTGATGTGCTGGCCTCGGACAACGACCCAATGCTTTCGGAGGCCTTCAACGAGGGCGACTACAACGTGGTTGCCGACATGGCCGCCCGCTACTACTCGATCGTTCTGACCGACTGTGGTACCGGCATCGTGCACTCGGTCATGCGCCCAACTCTCCAGCGCGCTAATGGTTTGGTGATCGTTTCGGGCGGTTCGGTGGATGAGGCTCGCCTGGCATCCGAGACCCTGACTTGGCTAGAAGCAAACGACTACGGTGACCTGGTGCGAAACGCTGTTGTTGCTCTCAACACCGCGACTCAGGCGACTCAGCTGGTCAAGCTGGACGAAATCGAGGCTCACTTCAAGAGCCGTGTTCGTGCCGTGGTTCGCATCCCGTATGACCCAGCACTGGCTGCGGGATCAGTGGTCAAGTTCGCAGAGCTAAAGAAGGCCACCCAGGATGCCGCCCGCGAGCTGGCAGCACTGGTGGTAGACAGCCTGCACCTGCCAGCCTAGGTTCAGCCGCAATGGCAGTTCGCGAAATTCGCCTCTTCGGCGACCCGGTGCTCAAGAGCGTTTGTGACCCGGTCACGGTATTCGATCAGAAGCTAGCCGACCTCGCCGTTGACCTCCTCGACACCACAACCAAAATCTCTGGCCGTGCTGGAGTTGCCGCAAACCAGATCGGTGTGGGGCTGCGCGGATTCTCTTGGAACGTAGATGGCAAGAGTGGAGTGATCTTCAATCCACGGGTTGTTGAAGTCCGGGGTGAAAAGCGCTTGGTTCAAGAAGGCTGCCTGTCAGTGCCAGGCCTGTGGCACGAGACCCCAAGACACGAATACGCGCGGGTCGAAGGCTTTGATGAAGCAGGAAACCCGATAACTCTCGAGGGAACCGGCCTGATGGCACAGGCGTTACAACACGAGTGTGACCACCTGGATGGCCTGGTTTATCTAGACCGATTGGAGCCTGAGGAGCGGAAACTGGCAATGCGCAAGCTCCGCGAGCAAGACTGGTTCCTAAGCCACCTTCAGCGATAGCGCCGGCCCCGCAACTTTATCGCAGGATCAGTCGACAGCTAGGCGTAGATCTCGGTGATTTGCGCCGCAAAGTCCTCGGCAACGGCCTTGCGCTTGACCTTTAGAGACGGCGTGATGTGGCCAGATTCCTGGGTCAGCTCGGTGTCCAGAATCACAAATTTCTTGATTGCTTCTGCCTTAGAAACCGTCTTGTTCACACGATCCACCGCAGACTGAACTTCGGCAATGATCGTGGGGTGGGTGGCGGCCTCGGAGATGGTCATGTCCCGGTTTAGGCCATGGCTCTCCAGCCAGATAGGCAGCATTTCGCCGTCGAGGGAAATCAGGCAGGCAACAAATGGCTTATTGTCTCCCACGATTACGGCCTGACCGATCAGTGGGTCTGCGCGCAGTGGGTCTTCCATCGGGGCTGGAGCAACATTCTTTCCACCGGCGGTGATAATCAGTTCCTTCTTACGGCCGGTGATGGTCAAGAAGCCATCCTCGTCGAGTGCACCGATGTCTCCGGTGTGGAACCAACCATCGACAATCGCCTCCGCGGTTGCCGCGGGGTTGTTGTGGTAACCCATGAGCACGTTGCTACCGCGAAGCAGAATTTCGCCATCATCAGCGATGCTGATTCCGCAGCCAGGCAGCAACCGGCCAACCTTTCCGATGCGAATGCTCTCGGGGCGGGCAATCATTGCCGGCGCTGTGGTTTCGGTTAGGCCGTAGCCCTCCAGAACAATCAGTCCGATCGCGCGGTAGAAGTGGCCCAGGCGGGTTCCTAGTGGGGCTCCACCCGAAACGGCATAGGCGACCTGCCCACCCATGTTGGCGCGAATCTTGCTGAAGATGAGGCGATCGAAAAGCCAAAACTTCAGTTTGAGGCTGAGCGATGGCCCAGACTTCGTGTCCATTGCCTTGGAATACTGAACTGCCACATCGGCAGCCTTGCGGAAGAGGTCACCCTTGCCACCGGCCTCCGCCTTCTGCTCTGCCAGGTTGTAAACCTTCTCGAAGACAAACTCTTCGCGCTTGGTGAGCAATATGCACGCGGCATGAATACGCTTGCTTATGGCGACGGCACTGGCGATGCGAAAGCTCTTGCTGGTATTGGCGCTCTTGTTCGTCCTAATCCTGCAGCTGGCACTGTCGGCGGTTTGGATTCAGTTGCGAATAAGTGGTGGCGTAACCGCGCTCGTACAGCTGCTTATCAGACGGCTGTTACTGCTACGCCAGCTCTTGCTGGTCATGGCGGTGACGCTGTTACTTCAGCTGTTGCTGACGGCGGCGCTCTCGCTCAAGTTCTGCAATTTGAATATCGCCAGCTGACCCGTTACGGCGGCAAGCCAACAAACGCTTTC
>JBEGRP010000027.1:0-8764 GCA_041180345.1 Actinomycetota bacterium
GAGGTACTGGCTAAGCCAAAGGGTGATCGCCCAGACGCAATCTTCGCGTCCAACGATTTGCTGGCGATGGGTTTGGTTCAGGCGTTCATGTTCAACAGCGCGATAGCGATTCCTCAGGAGATCGCTCTGATTGGTTACGACGACATCGACTTTGCTCAGTCCGCGGTGGTCCCGCTTTCGTCAATCCGTCAGCCATCGAAACTCCTGGGCGAGACCGCGGTGGAGTTGCTCCTTGACGAGGTTGACAATCCGGGGGAGCACACGCACCGCCAGGTGCGCTTCCAGCCAGAACTAGTGGTTCGCACCAGCACGAGTGGCTAGCGTTGCGGGCGGCTAGCAATAGGGGCGATTAGCCGAGCTTGACCTCTGGGTCGGTGAACTTGGCCTTCGCCGCCCGATCCGACTGAACCCATTTCCAGGCATCGGCTGTTAAATACTGTTCCCAGAATTTTTCGTGGAAGGCCACCATGTTGATGCTTCGGTCCAAAAGCCACTGCACCTGAAGTCCGTCCGATAGGGCAGTCAGCATTACCGCCAGGGTGTGGGCGTCTGGGGTTCCGGGCTTGAAGCAGCCGTCCTGGTGTATGCCCTTCATGTTGGCTTCGCTAAAGATCCGCACTGTCTCGTAGCGTTCCTGGAAGTAGGCGTAGGCGGGATGGGATTGAGAAGTTGCTTCCCCCGAGAGGATTGTGTAGAGCTCCACGATGCCGGGGTGCGACATGTTGTACTCCAGCAGCAAGAGCCAGTCGGTCGCAAACGCCAGCGAATTGCTGATGGTGTCGTTGAACCAGTCGTTGCTCAATTCATCTCGGTGTTCCAACACCGCCAAAAGCAGCTGACTCTTGGTCTTGAAGTGGTGCAGGATTCCTGCCTCGGAGATCCCGACCATCTCGGAGACCTGCTTCAGAGTGCCGCCGTTGAAGCCGCCGGCACCGAAAATCTGTAGTGCCGCGTCCAGGATGGCCTGCCGGCGCGCTGCGGTGGCGGCCTGATCGCCCTTGGGTCTAGCCATCCACGCACCTCTCTCTGCTTGTCGGCATCATTTCAGACAACTTTACGACTGATTTCGCGATAAAACCCAACAGTTTGTTGTCAAAGAAAACTTTTTATAACGAAAAAGTATCGGTTCGCAAAATAACTTAGCCTTGATTTAGTTATTCCCATACTGTTATCGATAACACTTCTCTCTTCGATGGTGTTACTCCCTTTCCTAGATTCAAAACAAAGCACCAACTAAACAAACAGGAGCACTAATGGCAAAGATTAAGTCTTTTGTTGCCGCAGCAGTGACCGCTGGTCTGGTTATGACCGGCGTCACCGCATCGCAGGCAGCTGGCAAGAGCCTTACCCTCGGCGTCCTCGCTGACGTCGTCAGCTACGCAGCTTCGCAGGGTGAATACGGTAACCGCGTCTGGTACTACCAGGCCGTTTACGACACCCTGCTGCGCAAGAAGGAAGACGCCACCGTCATCCCAGGTCTTGCACAGAGCTGGAAGTACAACGCAGACCAGACCGTTCTGACTCTGAAGCTGCGCCCAGGTCAGAAGTTCACCGATGGCACCGCCGAGGACGCAGCGGCAGTTGTTAAGAACCTGGTCGCTAACCGCGACAGCAAGGGTCCAGCAGCTAGCTACCTGGCTTCGATGGACAAGGCAGTGGCCAAGGACAAGACCACCGTGGTCATCAACCTCAGCGACAACGACCCAGCGTTCCTCGAGAACCTGGCCGAGACCGCAGGTCTGATCTCCAGCCCGAAGTCCATTGGTGCAGCCAACGCCAAGACCGCTCCAGTTGGTGCTGGTCCATACATCTTCAACGCCAAGGCCTCGAAGTTTGCTGACCACTACACCTTCACCAAGAACCCGAACTACTGGGATGCCAAGAACGTTGCCTACACCACTCTGACCCTGAAGTACATTCAGGACGGAACCGCTATGGTCAACGCCCTGCAGACCGGTGCAGTTCAGGGTGCAAACGTAGCTGTTAACTCGGCCGTTCCAACCCTGAAGGCCGCTGGCCTCAACTTCGTTTCCAGCTACCTGGACTGCCTGGGTATCTACCTGGCAGACCGCTCCGGCAAGCTGGGCACCCCACTGAACAACGTCAAGGTCCGCCAGGCAATGAACATGGTCTTCGACCGTGCCGCAATGCTGCAGGCCATTGACAACGGCCAGGGCAAGGTCACCGAGCAGTACTTCCCAAGCGCAAGCAAGGCCTACATCCCAGGCCTGAACAGCACCTACAAGTACGACGTTGCAGCAGCTCAGAAGCTGATGGACGAGGCTGGCTACTCGAAGGGCTTCAAGCTCTCGATGCCTACCCTGGCCTTCTACTTCGGTGACGCAGCTTACGCAGTAATCAAGGCACAGCTGGCCAAGATCAACATCACCGTTGACGAGCAGCCACAGACCGGCGCAACCTTCATCGGCGACATCATGGCTCCAAAGTGGCCTGCCTACCTGATGCAGTTCGAGCGTTCGATCAACACCTGGAAGATGCTGAACTTCATGGTCACCGACAACTCCCTGTTCAACAACGACAAGTTCAGCTCGAGCACCGTCTCCAGCCTGATCGGTCGCTACCAGGGTGCATCGGACGAGGCAACTCGTATCTCGATCGCTAAGAAGATCAACACCGCTCTGGTTAACGAAGCATGGTTCATTCCGTTCTACGAGAAGCAGGCCAACTTCGCATTCAAGGGAATCAAGGTCAAGGCAGCTCAGGCTGGCAACGTGATCCCATTCCTCTACAACATCAAGTAGTAGAACCAGCAACAAACGAATAAGAAGTGGGGGCTGTGGGTCAGACCCGCAGCCCCCACTTTTATTCACTGACAAACCCTCTTCGATTGGAAAATCGTGCTTAGATTCACCTTGCGCAGACTCCTGAACGGCATCCTGATGCTGTTTGCCGTGAGCGCGCTCTCCTTCTTCTTGCTGCGCATGAGTGCCGGCAACGTAGCTCGTAACATCCTCGGCAACGAAGCCTCGGTGGCAGACGTAAATGCCAAGAACGCGGAGTGGGGCCTGAACAAGCCCATCCTCCAGCAGTTCTGGGAATGGCTCCAAGGTGCCCTTCACGGCGACTTCGGTTCGCCTTGGGCCAGCGCTCTTCCAGTTAGCGAAGACATCTCAAGCCGTCTTCCTATCACTCTCACTCTGGTGCTGCTGACCACTGTCGTGGCCGCGCTGATTTCGGTCTTCCTGGGCGTGATTGCCGCGGTTAAGGGCGGTTGGATCGACCGTTTCGTCCAGTTCATCGGACTGGTCGGATTCGCAATCCCAGGCTTCCTGGTCGCCTTTGGCCTGGTCAGCGCCTTCGCTGTCCAGCTCCACTGGTTCAATGCCCTCGGCTACGTGCCCTTCAGCGAAAACCCCACCGAGTGGGCCCGTTCGGTCACCCTTCCGGTGGCCGCACTCTCGCTCAGTGGCATCGCCGCAATCGCCCAGCAGGTGCGTGGATCGGTTGGCGATGCCCTCAACATGGACTACGTTCGCACCCTGCGTGCCCGCGGACTTTCCTTCAACCGCGTGGTCTACAAGCACGTGCTGCGCAACGCTGGTGGTCCGGCCCTGTCAATCCTGGGTGTCAACTTTGTTGGAATGCTCGGTGGCGCGGTTATCGTCGAGCGAATCTTCAACATTCCAGGTCTTGGCCCTTACGCGGTTGCTGCAACCGGTAAGAGCGACATTCCAGCCGTGATGGGACTGGTCGTGGTCACCGCTGTGATCGTCATCGTGGTGAACCTGATCATCGACCTCCTCACCGCCGCTCTGAACCCTAAGGTGCGCCTCGCATGACAACCACAACTATCGTCACCATGCCGGTGACCAAGCAGGAAAGCCTTTTCAAGCGCGTTCTCACCAACCCGAGCGGCATCTTTAGCGTCGGCATCATCGTCGCCGTTATTCTGTTCGGAATCATCGCTCCGCTGGTCAGCCCTTATAACGCGATTGACCCAGACGTCTACAACCTGCAGGCCCCACCGAGTGCTCTGCACTGGTTCGGAACTGACAGCGCCGGACGCGATATTCTGACCCGACTGGCATTTGCCACCAACTTCAGCCTTGAGGCCGCAGCGCTTGCCGTGGTCATTGCAATCGCTATCGGAGTGATCTCCGGATTGATTGCTGGTTACTTCGGTGGCTGGTTCGATTCGCTCTCCAACTGGCTCACCTCGATTCTGATGGCTCTGCCGGGCTTGGTAGTTCTGCTGGCGGCTGCCTCGGTGCTGGGTCCTTCGATGTGGACGGCGATGACCATTTTCGGCATCTTGCTTTCGCCCGCGTATTTCCGCCTCGTCTATGTGACTGTGCGCGCGGTCAAGAATGAGCTCTTTGTAGATGCGGCCCGCGTCTCGGGTCTGAGTGACTTCCGAATCATCGGTCGCCACATTCTCGGAGTGGTTCGTACTCCGATCATCATCCAGACCGCAATCATCGGTTCGATCGCAATTGCAATCCAGGCCGGTCTTGAGTTCTTAGGACTGGGCGATACCTCCAACCCAAGTTGGGGTTCGATGCTCAACGATGCGTTCGCTCGCATTTATGTCAACCCGCTATTGCTTATTTGGCCAAGCGGCATCATCGCTCTCATCACGCTCTCGCTGGTGGTCTTCGCGAACACTCTTCGCGACGAGCTGGAGCGAACTGGTCCAAAGCGCATGAAGGTCAAGAAGGGCAACGAGAAGTCAGCTGCCCAGCGAGCCAATGACGCTTCGGCAGTTCCAGCAATCATGCACGCCGCACCGGGTCGCGACTCGGGAGAGCAGATCCTTAAGGTCACCAACGTGGCAATTGGTTACCCAGATGGTTCCGGTGGTCTCCGTCAGGTTGTTCACGGTGTGAACCTAGATATCAACCGTGGCGAGGTTGTAGGCCTGATTGGTGAATCTGGTTCGGGCAAGACTCAGACCGCGTTCTCGGTGCTGGGCCTGCTGCCAAAGGGCGGCCGCATCGTTTCCGGTTCGATCCTTTTCGAAGGTCAGGAATTGGTTGGCGCTGACACCAAGTCATACGACAAGGTTCGTGGCGGAAAGATCTCCTACATCCCGCAGGAGCCGATGAGCAACCTAGACCCATCGTTCACCATCGGCACCCAGTTGATGGAGCCGATGCAGCAGGTTCTGGGCATCTCGAAGACCGAGGCTAAGGCGAAGGCAATCGCACTGCTCACCCGCGTGGGCATTCCGAATCCAGAACTGACCATGAAGAAGTATCCACACGAGATTTCCGGTGGTCAGGCTCAGCGCGTGCTCATCGCTGGTGCGGTTTCCTGTGATCCAGATCTGATCATTGCGGACGAACCAACCACGGCTCTGGACGTTACCGTCCAGGCAGAGGTACTGGACCTCCTTCGTGAACTTCAGAAGGAAACCAACACCGCTCTCTTGCTGGTAACCCACAACTTCGGTGTTGTGGCTGACCTGTGTGACTACATCAATGTCATGCAGTTCGGTCGAATCATCGAGGCCGGACCGGTGCGCGATATCTTCGAGCACGCCCAGCACCCTTACACCCAGTCGCTGCTTGACTCCATCCTCGAGGGTGGACCGGCTCGCAGTGCCTACGTAGCACCGAAAGGCAACTAGTCATGAGTGAGTTGCTAAAAATCCAAGATGTCGAAGTCACCTATAAGGGCAAGGGCCTGAAGAAGGACTTCAAGGCCTTGAAGGGCGTCTCGCTGGACATCCGTGCCGGCGAGTGCGTTGGCCTGGTGGGCGAGTCCGGTTCCGGTAAGACCACTCTGGGTCGTGCCGTACTGGGACTGGCCCCGGTTACAGCTGGTTCGATCACGATGGAGGGCAAGGAAATTGCCCACGCCAGCCGTGCCGAGCGCAAGGAACTCGCTCGTGACATTCAGGTGGTGTTCCAGGATCCCTACAGCTCGTTGAACCCTGCGATGAGCATCGAGCAGATTCTGACCGAACCACTATTGGTGCGTGACGTCACCAAGCAGGCGGCCCAGCAGCGAGTTCGCGAACTGCTGGACTCGGTGGGTTTGCCAACCGATGCCGCCGACCGTCGTCCACGTGAGTTCTCTGGTGGGCAGCGTCAGCGAATCGCTATTGCTCGCGCGCTGGCACTTGACCCAAAGTTGATCGTGTGTGACGAGCCGGTTTCGGCGCTCGACCTGACCACTCAGGCTCGAGTTCTGGACCTGTTCCTGGAGATTCAGGAGCGCACCGGAGTTTCGTACCTGTTCATCAGCCACGACCTTGCTGTGGTTCGCCACCTCAGCCACCGAGTTGCTGTGATGTATCAGGGCGAGATTGTGGAGTGGGGTGACGGCGAGCAGGTCACCAGCAACCCGCAGCACCCTTACACCAAGCGTTTGATGATGGCTGCTCCGGTTCCAAACCCGGTTGAGCAGGCGGTGCGACGTGAGAAGCGCCACCAGCTCATGGCCGCCGGTCAGATCTAAGCCAACGCAATAGAACGCGACTCAAAGAACCACTACTCAGATAAATAGGTAAAGCAATGACTTCAGAGTTGAAGCTAGGGTTGCCAGCGTCGCTGGGATCGCTGCCGGCAGACTTCGTTTTTGGAACCGCAACCGCGGCCTACCAAATCGAGGGCGGCTGGAACGAGGGCGGCCGCGGAATGAGCATCTGGGATACCTATGCTCGAACCCCGGGAAAGACTCGAAACGGTGACTCCGGAGACATTGCGAACGACCACTTCCACCGCTGGGAGGCGGACGTAGATCTGATGCAGTCCCTTGGGATTCCCGCATACCGACTCAACTTCAGCTGGGTTCGTCTGCAGCCAACCGGCTCTGGTCCGCTAAACCCGCAGGGTGTTGAGTTCTATCGCAATCTAATCCAGGGCCTCCACGCCCGCGGCATCAAGCCATTTGTGACTCTTTACCACTGGGATCTGCCTCAGACTCTGGAAGACAAGGGTGGTTGGCCGAACCGAGAGACTGCGATCGCATTCGGTGAATACTCGCGCCTGGTTGCCGCCGCCTTTGGCGACATTGTTGCGGATTGGATCACCATCAACGAGGCCTGGTGCGTTGCCTTCCTCGGCTACGAGATGGGTCAGCATGCGCCCGGCAAAACCGACCCCAAGCTGGGTATTGCGGCTGCGCACAATGTATTACTGGCGCACGGGCTGGCACTCCAGGCGCTTCGCTCGGTCAACCCTTCCCTGAACGTGGGCATCACTAACATCATGAATCACGTGGTTCCCAAGACCGACTCCGCAGCGGATGCCGCGGTGGCAGATGCGGTTGATGTTCGCTCCAACCGAGTCTTTATGGAACCGCTCTACAAGGGTGCCTACGACGAGGGCTGCTTCGCGGCTTTTGAGGAACACGGCCTAAACCGAGTCCCGGCTGCGGGTGCCTTGGTGCAGCCTGGCGACCTCGAACTTATCTCTGCCGAGGTCGATTTCATCGGCGTCAACCACTACCACACCCTAATTGCATCGGCGGAACTGGCCAGCCAAGGCGGAATGCCAGCCCAGATGGCCGAGCCAAATCACCAGTCGAACTGGGGTTGGCCCAACACGCCTTGGGGCCTTAAGGGTGTTCTAGATCGCGTAGCCCGCGACTATAGCAAGAAGCCAATATTTGTCACCGAGAACGGCATCACCCTGGCCGACTACGCCACCCCCGAGGGCAAGGTCAACGACTTCGATCGCATCGACTACCTGAATGGCTACATCGATGCCGTGGGCCAGGCGATCGAAGGCGGCACGAACGTTGCCGGCTATTTCGCCTGGTCTTTCATGGACAACTATGAGTGGGCCGAGGGTTACTCCAAGCGCTTCGGCATCGTCTACGTGGACTATGCCTCTCAGATTCGAATTCCAAAGGCCAGTGCCTACTGGTACCAAAACGTCATCGCAGAACACAACAAGAAAGCGGCAAAGTAAATGACCGACCTGAATGCCAAAGCGCTCGAGCTAACCGGCAAGCTGACCCTGGAGCAGAAGGTATCGCTGCTCACCGGTCGTGACTTCTGGAACACCGTCGCAATCGACGAAATCGGCCTTCGCAACATGCTGCTTTCGGATGGTCCAGCTGGTGTCCGCGGCGAGTTCTGGGATGAGCGCGATAACTCGCTCAACCTGCCATCGGGAAGTGCGCTGGGCTCCACCTGGAGTCGCACCGCAGCAACCGAGTACGGCGTAATTCTGGCCGCCGAGGCAGAGCGCAAGGGCGTCGACGTTGTTCTGGGCCCAACCATCAACCTGCACCGCTCGCCACTCGGTGGTCGTCACTTCGAGTGCCTATCCGAGGACCCGCTGCTTACCGGATCGCTGGCCGCAAACTACACTCTGGGTCTTCAGGGACAGGGCAAGGGAGCTTGCCCGAAGCACTACGTGGCTAACGACTTCGAGACCAACCGCTTCGGCGCCAACGTCAACGTGGACGACCGCACCCTGCGCGAGCTCTACCTCCGCCCGTTCGAGGACGCTGTGGTCGAAGGTGGCGCCTGGACAATCATGAGTGCCTACAACAGCATCAACGGCAAGACTGCCACCGAGAACGAATTGCTGAATAACCCGCTGCGTACCGACTGGGACTTCGACGGGGTAGTAATCAGTGACTGGACCGCGGTGCGTTCGCTTGAATCAGCCAAGGCCGAGCAGGACCTCGAGATGCCAGGACCAACCGAGTTCTGGAGCCAGAACCTGGTCAATGCGGTTCGCAATGGTGATATTCCAGAGGCAACAGTGGACCGCAAGGTCGTGCGCATGATCACTCTCGCCCTCCGCGTCGGAGCAATCGGTGCCGACGGCAAGACCCCACCTGC
>JBEGRP010000028.1:0-9021 GCA_041180345.1 Actinomycetota bacterium
CGTTGATTACGACGTGATCAAACTCGGATTGGGCAGCCAATTCCTCCCTGGCGGTTTCCAGCCGGCGAGCCTGTTCTTCCGCGCTTTCTGTGCCTCTCCCGGTCAGTCGATGCACCAATTCGTCCCAGCTCGGTGGCGCAATGAAAATCAGGTTGGCTTCGGGCATGGCACGTTTTACCTGACGCGCACCCTGTAGATCGATCTCCAGGATTAGTTGCTGGCCGGCTGCAAGAGCGGCTTCTACTGGTTCGCGAAGGGTCCCGTACTTGTTAGCCCCGTGAACCACTGCGTACTCCAGCATTTTTCCGGCGGCGATGTTGGCATCGAACTCGTCCATGGTCAAGAAGTGATACGAGACGCCGTCTACCTCTCCTGGCCGGGGCGCCCGAGTGGTGGCTGAAACCGACAGTTTCACGGCCGGGTAGTGCTCGAGAATGCAATCACGGTGAGTCGGTTTGCCATCAGATCAGTCCTTCGGCCAATTCTGACTTGGCTGCCTCGATGGCATCAACCAGGCCATCTGGACCAGCGCCAAGCACCGAGCGCGAAACCGATGCGATGACCTGACCAGCGGCTGCTCCGAAGAGTCGCCCGGCATCCGCAAGGCGCGCTCCCTGGGCACCGAAACCAGGTGCCAATATCGGGGTCTGCACCACCTGAGGCAGCGAAGTGACGCTGTTTAGCCCAAACTTGTTGAGATTGAGGGTTGCACCCAGAACTGCTCCCGCGGAACCTAGCAACTCCCCCGGCCCAGCTGTAACCGAGTTGATTTGCTCGAGACCACCCCAAATGGCAGCAGCGACGGTGAGGCTGTCTCCCTGCACCGGATTTCCATCCTCATCGATGCTGGTGACGCCCTCAACCTGTGCCGTCTGAAGCGCTGCTCCCTCGGGATTGGAGGTAGCCGCCAGAACAAAGACTCCCTTGCCGCGTTCGAAGGCAGCAGCCATCGTTGGCTTGAGCGAACCAAGGCCCAGGTAAGGCGAGATTGTCAGCGCATCGGCGTAGAAGGGCGCATCCTTGCCCAACCAGGCCTCAAAGTAGGCTTCCATGGTCGAGCCAATGTCACCCCGCTTGGCGTCCATGATCACAAGCAAACCGGCCTCATGTGCCTGCTGGCCGATTTCTTCGAGCACCGCAAAACCGCGGGACCCAAATCGTTCGAAGAACGATACTTGCGGCTTGATGATTCCAACTCGACCGGCAGCGGCATTCACTACAGTCTTGGCGAACGTTTCCACTCCGCGAACGTCATCAGTCAGTCCCCACTCCTCCAGGAGCGCAGCGTGAGGGTCAATGCCAACGCACAGTTGTCCATGCGTTGCAAAGGCCTCGGCTAGGCGGTGTCCGAAACTACTTGGCAAGACTTGCCTTTCGGTCTGAAGCGTGCTCTTGCAGGCTCTTCACGTTGAACGGGCCTGCAATCACGGTCTCGAACGAGCCAATCGCCGCACTTAGCTGAGCGATGGTGGTGAAGATTGCCTTGTCAGCAGCTGTAGTCGCGGCACGAATTTCGTAGCCGTCCTTTACTGCACTACCGGTACTCGGTGTGTTCACGACAACATCAACTTCACCAGCGGTGATCAGGTCAACGATGTTAGGGCCATCCACGGTCTCGTCGCTGTACTTACGGACCACCTGGACGTCGATGCCGTGTCGGTGCAACATAGCCGCGGTTCCCGCGGTGGCGAGAATCTTGTAGCCCAACTGCTGCAGGCGGCGGACTGGAAGCACAACGTGTGGCTTGTCACGGTCTGCCACCGAGATGAAGACCGAACCGCTGGTTGGCAGCGCCGACCCAGCAGCCGATTGGCTCTTAGCGAAGGCTGCAGGGAACGAAACATCCATACCCATGACTTCACCAGTGGAACGCATTTCCGGGCTCAGCAGGCTGTCTACGAAACGGCCTTCCTTGGTGGCGAAGCGCTTGAATGGCAGCACGGCCTCCTTGACGGCGATCGGTGCGTCTACCGGGACGTAGGTGCCATCCTTCTCCGGGAGGTGACCATCTGCAATCAGGCTCTTGATGGAGCGTCCCACCATCACCAATGAGGCTGCCTTAGCAAGGGTGATTCCCAGAGCCTTCGACACGAATGGAACGGTACGGCTGGCGCGAGGGTTTGCTTCCAGAACGTAGAGGACGTCGTTGGCAAGGGCGAACTGAACGTTCAAAAGTCCTCGTACACCGACACCCTTTGCAATCGCGAGGGTCTGTTCGGCAACACGGTCAATCTGAGCCTGGCTCATGGTGACCGGTGGCAGCGTGCAGGACGAGTCGCCGGAGTGGATACCAGCTGCCTCGATGTGCTCCATGACGCCACCAACGTAAAGGGTTTCACCGTCGTAAAGTGCATCGATGTCGATTTCGATGGCATCATCCAAGAATCGGTCTACCAGCAGCGGGTGGCTCGGGCCAATCAGGCCGTACTCGGCAATGCGCTCGAAGTAGTCCTTCAGTGAATCCTGGTCATAGACAATCTCCATACCGCGGCCACCGAGAACAAACGAAGGGCGAACCAGAACCGGGTAGCCAATGCGACCGGCAATCTCTTCGGCCTCTGGCAGGTTGGTCGCGGTTCCGTTGGCTGGAGCCAGCAGGTTGCCTTCCTCAAGGATGCGACTGAATAGCTTGCGGTCTTCGGCAAGGTCGATTGCCTCTGGAGTGGTTCCCAGAATTGGAACTCCGGCCGCCTTGAGGCCATTTGCCAGGCCCAGTGCGGTCTGTCCACCCAGCTGAACCACGACACCAACCAGTTCGCCGGATTGCTGCTCGGCGTGGATAACCTCAAGAACGTCTTCGAGCGTCAGCGGCTCGAAGTAGAGGCGGTCGCTGGTGTCATAGTCAGTCGACACGGTCTCCGGGTTGCAGTTGATCATGATGGTTTCATAACCAGCGTCCGACAATGCGAAGGAGGCGTGGACGCAGCTGTAGTCGAATTCGACACCCTGACCAATACGGTTTGGACCCGAACCTAGGATCACGACCTTCTTGCGGTCGCTTGGGACCACCTCGGTCTCCTGCTCATAGGTGCTGTAGTGGTAGGGGGTCAGTGCTGGGAATTCGCCGGCACAGGTGTCAACTGTCTTGAAGACTGGACGCAGGTTGTTGTCGTGACGGAAGGCACGCACCTCTGACTCACTGATTCCGCGAAGTTGAGCGATCTGCGCGTCGCTGAAACCGTGCTCCTTGGCGTCCTTGATTAGGTCCAAGGTCAAGTGAGCCGCTGCTGCGGTTGCGTCTGCTACCTCGTTGATCAGCACCATCTGGTCGATGAACCAAGGATCAATCTTGGTCGACTCAAAGATTTCGGCGGCGGTTGCACCCGCGCGCAACGCCTGCTGAACCAGGACGATGCGTCCGTCGGTTGGCGTCTTGATGGCCTCGAGGAGTTCGGTCTTCGAGGCAGGGATCTCGCCCCAGTGGAACGACGAGCCCTTCTTTTCCAGCGAACGCAGCGCCTTCTGCAGCGCCTGGGTGTAGTTTCGACCGATGGCCATTGCCTCACCCACCGACTTCATAGTGGTGGTGAGGGTTGGGTTCGCGGCTGGGAACTTCTCGAAGGCGAAACGAGGCACCTTGACCACGATGTAGTCCAGGGTTGGCTCGAAGGAGGCGGGGGTGACTCGGGTGATATCGTTAGGGATCTCGTCCAGGGTGTAACCCACAGCTAGCTTCGCCGCAATCTTGGCGATTGGGAAGCCAGTTGCCTTCGAAGCGAGGGCAGACGAACGGCTCACTCGCGGGTTCATCTCGATGACTACGACGCGACCATTCACTGGGTTTACCGCGAACTGGATGTTGCAACCACCGGTGTCAACGCCAACGGCACGGATGATGTCAATGCTGATGTCACGCAGGTTCTGGTATTCGCGGTCGGTCAGGGTCAGGGCCGGTGCAACGGTGATCGAGTCGCCGGTGTGAACGCCTACTGGATCAACGTTCTCGATGGAACAGACGACGACACAGTTATCGTTCTTGTCGCGCATCAGCTCTAGTTCATACTCTTTCCAACCGAGGATCGACTCCGACAGCAGAACCTGAGTAACCGGGCTGGCTTGCAGACCAGACCCCACAATGCGGCGAAGTTCTTCCTCGTCGTAGGCGAAACCGGAACCCAGGCCACCCATGGTGAACGATGGCTGGACCATCACCGGATAGTTCAGGTCCTTTACGGCCTCTAGGGCTTCATCCAGGGTTCCACAAATCACCGAGCGAGCAACGTCGGCACCGGCGTCAAGAACCAGCTGCTTGAAGATCTGACGGTCTTCGCCCTTCTTGATTGCGTCAACCTTGGCACCGATCAGCTCGACCCCGTACTTGTCCAGAATTCCGCGCTCGTGCAGGGCCATGGCGGCGTTGAGGGCGGTCTGACCACCTAGGGTCGGGAGTAGCGCATCTGGCTTCTCCTTGGCGATGATGGACTCAATTACCTCTGGGGTAATCGGCTCAACGTAGGTGGCATCGGCAAAGTCTGGGTCGGTCATGATGGTGGCAGGGTTGCTGTTCACCAGAATCACGCGAATGCCCTCTTCGCGGAGTACGCGACAGGCCTGAGTTCCCGAGTAGTCAAACTCGCAGGCCTGACCGATGACGATTGGTCCCGAGCCGATTACTAGGACTGAGTTAATGTCTTGACGCTTTGGCATTGATGTAGTTCCTTAGTTTCCGGTCTTCGAGGTGCGGTTCTTGCCGATTACCTCAACCAGGCGGTCGAACAGGTAGTTGGAGTCGTGTGGTCCGGCTGCAGCTTCTGGGTGATACTGAACGCTGAATGCAGGGATGTCAAAGCACTCGAGGCCTTCGACGCAGTTATCGTTCAAGCTGACGTGGCTGACCCGAACCTTGCCATAGCCCGCTGGAGACTCGACGGTTTCGCCGTTCTCTCCCCCAGGTACACGCACGGCAAAGCCGTGGTTGTGGGCGGTTACCTCGACCTTGCCGGTGGCACGGTCCAGCACTGGCTGGTTGATGCCTCGGTGACCAAAGGTGAGCTTGTAGGTGTCAAAGCCAAGGGCACGACCCAGCAACTGGTTGCCGAAACAGATGCCAAAGAATGGGATCTTGTGGTCCAGGATCTGACGCAAAACTGCAACCTGACCATCGGAAGCTTCAGGGTCACCTGGGCCATTCGAGAAGAAGACGGCGTCTGGGTGGTATTCGAGCAGGCTCTTGGCGTCCGTCTTGGCTGGGAAGACCTTGACCTCAAGGCCGCGGGCACACATGTGTTCGATGGTCGAGCGCTTGATACCCAAGTCGATGATCGCTACTCGACCAACAAAGTCACCCTCATGCGGGACTGTATAAGGGTCAGCGGTCGTGACCACATCGGAGAGCGAAAGCCCCTTCATTTTGGCCGCACCGTTTACTTCGGCGACCAACTGGGTGACGTCGCGGTCGGCTGCCGAGCCACTGAAGATTCCGCCACGCATCGAGCCAGCGGTACGCAGGTGTCGAGTCAGTGCGCGAGTGTCGATTCCCGCGATTCCCACCACGGAGTACTTGTTCAGTTCGGCCGGGAGGCTGTTCTCGCTGCGGAAATTCGAAACGATGCGCGAGGCGTCGCGCACGACGTAACCGGCTACCCATACCTTGCTGGATTCCTCGTCTCGCGCGTTCACTCCGGTGTTTCCGATGTGCGGCGCAGTCTGGACCACGATCTGACCCGCGTACGAAGGGTCTGTCAGGGTTTCCTGGTAACCGGTCATACCGGTCGCGAATACAACCTCACCGAGGGTGGTGCCCTCTGTGCCATAAGCCTTACCGGTAAAGACCTTGCCGTCCTCTAGAACTAGGACTGCCTTGTTAGTCATTCTTGGTCTCCTTGTTGTTTGCGACGCCCAGAATCTGGGTCAGTTCCTCAAAAAGTTGTTTACGAGTTTCGCTGCTAGTGGCGCGAAGGTAGGTGCTGAGTCCAAAACCGTTCTGAACCCAATCAAGCTGAATGAGGCCGTCTTTTTCGACTCCGCGGTCAATAGCCGCTGTCGTCCTTTGGACGCCCTTAATGTTTTCGATCGGGATCCCGATTGCTCGTTCGCCATTTCGCTCAATCAATACGCCGTCGCGACTGACAGTTATCTTCCCGAAGCCGCGAAGCCCCAGGCCGTGGGCATTGACTCGCTCGAGTGGCTGACCCAACAGCGAAGTAGCGACGTACTGAATGCCGGTCCACTGACGGCCGCCGGATGGGTGTTCTAACCATTCGAGGGGTGCGTCGAACTGTGCTTCCTGTGCGTTTGCACGCGAACGCCAGGCTCTGAACGCGGCGATCACCAAAAAGACTATGAGTGCCGTTACCAGAACGGCCATGATTGGGTACCGGGCTGGCATTAGTGTCGACCTTCCGCCGCGAGGTTCCCGTCAACGACGGTCTGGTATCCGCGGTAGATGGTGTGTCGCACTGACCCAGGGAGAGTGAGTCCTCGGTATGGGTTGTTTTCGCTCTTCGAGTGGCTGCCGTCAATGACTCGCTTGACCTTCGGGTCAATCAGGCTCAGATTCGCAGTCGAACCGACCTGGATCGCCTCGCCCTGCTCGGTTAGTCGCCCGATCTTTGCTGGGTTGTGGCTAAGCACCTCTGCGACTCGGTGCCAGTTGCTGACACCGCTGTCGACCAGTACTTCCTGGGCCACCGATGCGGCGATTTCTAAGCCGAGCATTCCGAAAGCCGCGGCCTGCCATTCGCAGTCCTTCGACTCAATCGGGTGAGGTGCGTGGTCGGTTGCAATGATGTCGATGGTGCCATCGGCCAGAGCCGCGCGAAGTGCCAGCACGTCCTCCTGGGTGCGCAGCGGTGGGTTGACCTTGTAGACGGCGTCGTAGCTGCGGGCAAGTTCATCGGTGAGCAAAAGGTGGTGCGGGGTTACCTCGGCGGTGACGTCGATTCCCCGAGCCTTGGCCCAACGCACGATCTCCACCGATCCCGCGGTGGAGAGATGACAGATGTGTACGCGGCTACCCACGTGCTCTGCCAGCAGAACATCGCGAGCAATGATGCTCTCCTCAGCAACGGCAGGCCAGCCGGTCAAACCAAGTTCGGCCGAAACCTTGCCCTCGTTCATTTGCGCGCCTTCGGTGAGGCGAGGCTCCTGAGCATGTTGCGCAATGACACCGTCGAAAGCCTTGACGTATTCAAGGGCGCGACGCATCAAAACTGGGTCGTGCACACACTTGCCGTCGTCGCTGAATACTCGCACCTGGGCTCGGGAATTGGCCATTGCACCCAGCTCAGCAAGCTGCTTACCTTCTAGACCAACGGTGACAGCGCCAACCGGAACCACATCCACGTAACCGGCTTCAAGGCCTAGAGTGCGAACCTGTTCGACTACTCCTGCGGTGTCCTGTACCGGGCTGGTGTTTGCCATCGCGTGCACCGCGGTGAAACCGCCAGCTGCGGCCGACTGGCTTCCGGTGAGAATGGTCTCAGAGCCTTCGAAGCCCGGCTCACGAAGGTGGGTGTGCAGGTCGACAAATCCTGGCAGAGCTACCAGGCCGGTCGCCTCGATGATGGTCGCATCGGAACCTTCCAGATTGGAGCCAATCGCCGTAATTCGTTCGCCGGAGATAGCGATGTCGGCAACCGAGCCGTCTGGCAGGGTGGCGTTTTTGATGATCAGGTTGGCCATCGGTTAGTTCCTCTCGGTGGCAAGCAAGGTATAGAGGACGGCCATACGAACGGACACTCCGTTAGAGACCTGCTCCAAAATGGTGGAGTTCGGGGAATCAGCTGCGGTTGCGGTGATCTCGAGTCCTCGGTTCATTGGACCAGGATGCATCAGCAGTGCGCCAGGCTTGAGGGCTGCTAGGCGCTCACTGTTCATGCCCCAGACCCGACTGTACTCGCGCTCGGATGGGAAGTAACTTGCGTTCATGCGCTCGCTTTGAATGCGAAGCATCATCACAGCATCTGGCTTTACCGCATTGAGCGCGGAGTCAAAGTCGTAATGCAGCTGTGCCTTGATGTTGGACGGGTCTGCCGGAATCAGCGTGGGTGGCGCAACAAAGTGAACTTCGGCACCGAGGGTGTTGAGCAAAATGGCATTACTGCGAGCAACTCGACTGTGCAGCACATCACCAACAATGACCACCTTCAGTCCGTCGAGTCCCTTTCCGGCCGACGAGCCAACACCGTGTACCCGGCGACGGATCGTGAAAGCATCCAGCAGTGCCTGGGTAGGGTGCTCGTGAGTGCCGTCACCGGCGTTGATGATGGAACCGTCGATCCAGCCGCTCTGCGCCAGCTTTTGGGCTGCACCCGATGCGCTGTGACGAATGACCACGGCATCGGCCCCCATGGCCTCTAGCGTCTGGGCGGTGTCCTTGAGGCTCTCGCCCTTGGAAACGCTCGACCCCTTAGCGGCGAAGTTGATCACATCTGCACTGAGTCGCTTCTCGGCAAGCTCAAAGCTGATTCTGGTGCGAGTGCTGTCCTCGAAGAAGAGGTTGACCACGGTCTTGCCCTGCAGTGTCGGCAACTTCTTTATTGCTCGGCTGTTTACGCCAGCCATTTCCTCGGCAACGTCCAGGATGCTGATTGCCGCATCGCGGGTCAGGTCATTCGCGCTCAAAAGGTGCTTTAGCTGACTCATGATTCGATCACCACGCAGGTCTCTCCATCGTTTTCGGACAGTTGCACATTGATGCGCTCGTCGCGCGAGGTTGGCAGGTTCTTGCCTACAAAGTCTGCGCGAATTGGCAGCTCTCGGTGGCCGCGGTCCACCAGGACCGCAAGTCTTACAACCGCGGGTCGACCGTGCGCGTTTAGCGCGTCGAGTGCCGCCCGAATGGTCCTGCCACTGTAAAGAACGTCGTCAACCAAAACCACAACGGCGCCATCGATTCCGCCCTGCGGAATCACGGTCTCTGTCACGGCGCGGTTGGGATGTAGGTTCAGGTCGTCGCGGTACATGGTGATGTCGAGTCGACCGACCGATGCTGTTGCCTGGAAGTCGGGATAGTGGTGCTGTATCACCTTGGCGATACGCTCCGCCAGCAAAACGCCGCGAGTTGGTATGCCCAAAAGA
>JBEGRP010000029.1:0-8694 GCA_041180345.1 Actinomycetota bacterium
CGCAAAATGCGCGCCTGGGTTGACCCTGCCGATGTGTTTGCCACTCTTTATGCGCAGGACCGAAAGTCCTATTGGTTGGATCGTGAAAATCACCCCACGGCCAGATTCTCGGTGATGGGCCACGCCCATCAAGGCAGGGTTTTAGACGCCACCGAGGTTTTGGAACGGCTTGAAACAGAAACCGGCAGTTTTGACCTTGAGCAGGAAGAGCCGCCCTTCACTTGGCGGCCGGGATTTGTTGGCTGGTTCGATTACCTTCCAGGCGAATTGGGCCAAATTGACATCTCGGGGAAGTGGGTAGAAGCGAGAGAAGCAGTCGTCTTCGATCACGACGCGAAGGCAATCTGGTTCACCGGGGTGTTCAAGGATTCGGAACACTTCGACGAGTGGGTCAGGGCGGTCATGCTTCGCCTCGCACTCAGCGGAGGTCAGAGCATTGGTTATCGGCAGCGCAATCCTAGGAGTGCCGCCCCGAAGTTGGTGAGTTTGGCTCACAGCCCAGCTGCCTATCAGGATCTAATTCGCAAGGCTCAGCAGCACATCGCTGCCGGAGATGTCTATCAACTCTGCCTAACGAACCGCCTTGAGTTCGTTCACCAGGACGACCCGCTCGCGGTGTACCTAAACCTTAGGCTTCAAAACCCTGCGCCGTATTCGGCATACTTTCGGTTCGACGAGAAAGCCCTTGTATCCAGTTCCCCAGAGCAGTTTCTGAGTGTTGACGCAGCCGGAAGGGTCAGCACCAAACCAATCAAGGGAACGCGCAGGAGATCTGCGGATCCAGGTGAAGATGCCGCAATTGCTGTCGAGCTTGCTGGCAATCTGAAAGAACGTGCCGAAAATCTGATGATCGTCGACCTGATGCGCAATGATCTAGGGCGGGTATCAGAAGTTGACACCGTTGTGGTCGAGAAACTCTTTGACGTCGAACAGTACGCGACAGTTCATCAGTTGGTTTCAACTGTCAGCGCCCAGTTGAATCCGAAGACCAGCGTTAGGGAACTGATCGCTGCAGCATTCCCGGGTGGATCGATGACCGGGGCGCCCAAGGTGAGGGCGATGCAACTTATCGCCCAACTCGAGGGCGTGGACCGCGGCGCCTACTCTGGCGTTGCCGGCTACCTGGCCTTGGACGGATCGCTAGATCTGGGAATGACCATCAGGTCTCTGGTCTTCAACGGGGATAAAGTATCGCTCGGTGTCGGAGGCGGCATCACCATCGACAGTGACCCCGCCGAGGAGTTAGCCGAAACCGAACTGAAGGCTCAGGCGTTGCTCAAGGTGCTCGGTGCTGATAATCCATGGCAACTTGCTTGGTAACCTTGTAACAAGGGTGCAAGCCCGCATTTTTATGCCCCAGCGGCTCCAACCGTAAAGCAAGTGAGTAAATGAGCATTTCCGAGTCTGAAGAGAACGTTTACGACGTTTCTGCCATTCAGGACAAGTGGCTACCGATCTGGGACGAGCTGCGTCCGTTCGCATCCGGCAAGGAAGGCGACACTCGCCCAAAGAAGTATGTCTTGGACATGTTCCCTTACCCATCGGGTGACTTGCACATGGGCCACGCCGAGGCATACGCGCTGGGCGACGTAATTTCTCGTTACTGGGTCCAGCGTGGTTTCAACGTTATGCACCCAATCGGTTGGGACGCCTTTGGCCTTCCAGCCGAGAATGCCGCTATCAAGCGCGGCCTCGACCCACGTGGCTGGACCTATGACAACATCGAGCAGCAGCGAAGCTCGATGCGCCGCTATGCCTGTTCCTTCGATTGGGACCGCGTCATTCGCACCTGCGACCCGCTCTACTACCGCTGGAACCAGTGGCTGTTCCTCGAGTTCTACAACAAGGGTCTGGCCTACCGCAAAAACTCGATGGTCAACTGGTGTCCTTCCTGCCAGACCGTGCTTGCCAATGAGCAGGTGGTCGGTGGTCTTTGTGAGCGCTGCGACAGCGTAGTCACCAAGAAGGCGCTAACTCAGTGGTTCTTCAAGGTCACCGAGTACGCCGATCGACTGTTGGACGACCTGGACACTCTTGAAGGAAACTGGCCTTCCAAGGTGATCAGCATGCAGCGAAACTGGATCGGCCGCTCCTACGGTGCCGATGTCGAGTTTGAGATCGAAGGCCGCACCGAGCCGGTTACCGTATACACCACTCGTCCAGACACGCTTTATGGCGCAACCTTCATGGTTGTAGCAGCTGATGCGGCGCTCGCCGCGGAACTGGTTTCTGACAGCAGCCCTGCGATTCAGGCAGAGTTTGCCACCTACCTGGAGAAGGTCAAGCAGAGCAACGACATCGAGCGCCTCAGCACCGAGCGCGAGAAGACCGGAATTTTCACCGGTCGCTACGCCATCAACCCGGTAAACGGCGAACGCCTACCAATTTGGGCAGCCGACTACGTCTTGGCTGACTACGGCCACGGGGCCATCATGGCGGTTCCAGCACATGACCAGCGCGACTGGGATTTTGCTCGCACCTTCGACCTTCCAATTCGCCAGGTGGTAGACACCGGTGAAGGCGATCCAAACACTCTAGGCTTTGCCACCGTCGGCGATGGAGTCTTGGTAAACAGCGGTGACCTAAACGGGCTCAGCAAGACGGAAGCAATCGCCAAAATGACCCAGATCCTCGAGGGTAAGGGCAAGGGCAAGGCTGCCAAGAACTTCCGCCTTCGTGACTGGCTGATCAGCCGCCAGCGTTACTGGGGCACGCCGATTCCAATCATCCATTGTGATTCCTGTGGCGAAGTGCCGGTTCCGGCCGATCAACTTCCGGTAGAACTTCCGTCCGCGGAGGGTCTCGACCTATCGCCAAAGGGCACCTCGCCCCTCGGTGGCGCTGCTGACTGGGTCAACGTTTCCTGTCCTAAGTGTGGTGCCGCGGCAAAGCGCGACACCGACACCATGGACACATTCGTTGATTCATCCTGGTACTTCCTGCGTTTCCTTTCGCCAAACAGCACCGAGGTGGCCTTCGATTTGGAGCAGGCGAAACAGTGGGCTCCGGTCGACCAATACGTCGGTGGTGTAACTCACGCGATTCTGCACCTGCTGTACGCACGCTTCTTCACCAAGGTCTTGCACGACCTTGGTTACGTTGACTTCGAAGAACCATTTACGCGTTTGTTGAACCAGGGCATGGTTTTGATGAATGGCTCGGCCATGAGCAAGTCTCGTGGCAACCTGGTTCGCCTAAGCGAACAGCTAGACGAGCACGGAGTAGACGCCATCCGCCTGACTATGGCCTTCGCCGGTCCACCGGAGGATGACATCGACTGGGCCGATGTGAGCCCAGCTGGTTCGGCCAAGTTCTTGGCGCGAGCCTGGCGACTTGCCAATGACGTCAGTAGTTCCGTCGGCGTTGATTTCAAGACCGGTGACAAGGCTGTCCGCAAGGCGGTTCACTCATTCCTTCGCGACTTCGGTCACAACATCGAGACCTTCAAGTTCAACGTTGGTGTCGCCAAGATCATGGAGCTGGTCAACGTGCTCCGCAAAGCGGTCGATACCGGTGTTGGTGCCGCCGACCCAGCGGTTCGCGAGGGTGTCGAGGAAATCGCCAAGGCAATTAGCCTCTTCGCGCCTTACACCGCCGAGGACATGTGGGCTCAACTTGGCCACCAGCCAGGAGTGGCGCTAGCCACTTTCGCATCGGTTGATGAGTCACTGCTGGTCGAGTCTTCGATTGTCGCGGTGGTTCAGGTTGATGGAAAACTCCGCGACAAGTTTGAAGTTGCGGTAGATATCACCGAGGAGGCGCTGCGCGAACAGGCTCTGGCTTCGGATGCTGTCCAGCGCGCCATCGGCGATAAGACCATCGCCAACGTGATCGTGAGGGCCCCAAAGCTGGTCAACATCGCTACCAAGTAGCACTTCGCAACGGTTTTGAACAGGCGAAACATCGCTGATTACTCACAAACCACTTTCTAAGGCACCTGCACTTCGATCAGGTGCCTTAGTTTTTTGAGGTGCTATGGGCGAAGAGACAGCTGGATACCCACTGGGTGCCTCTGCCTGCCCTTGGCAAGAAAGCAATTCTGGGCCTGGCGGCCACTGTCACGCTCTTGCTGATAGTGCTGGCTACTGCAAAACAGGAATCAAATCAGGTTTCTACTTCTGATTGGTTGAACACGGGTTTCTCTTCTACGGCCCCAGCTGCTGCGAAAACCCACCAGGCCCAGAGCAACAATCTTGCTGCACTGGTTGTAGTGCAAGTGGTGGGTCAGGTTCTGCACCCAGGCGTTTACAGTCTGAAGTATGGCTCAAGGGTGATCGATGCTGTTTTCGCTGCGGGTGGATTTGCAGCCCATGCCGACCAGGCGTCACTAAACCTGGCCCGTCCGGTCAACGACGGTGAACAGTTGAATGTGCAACTTCTGGGCGAGGACACTGGCATGTCGAAAGGTGCGGGTCCGGAAAACACCGTGAACATAAACCAGGCGGACACTGCGACTCTGGATGGATTACCCGGCATTGGCCCCACCCTGGCGCAAAGGATCATCGATTACCGTCAGGCAAATGGTGGCTTTCGCAGCTTTGATGACCTTGGAAAGGTAGCCGGTATCGGCACCGCACTCCTCGGAAAACTGAAGCCACTGATTTCGCTGTGAGGCGCTACCTAACTGCGCTTGTTGCTGGCCTTCTCTGGACTGCCCTAGCTCTGCAGGAAGCGGGGTTTGCGCTGTGGTTGATTCCAGTTCTCTCCGTAGTTGTTTTGGTGCTCGGCTTTCCTGGGCTGGCATTTGGGGTTCGTGCCTCATTGCTTGCGTTTCCGGCCACTGTGGTCCTTCGCGCCTTGACCTGGCCCGGCGCAATCGAATCGCCGATCGCCATTCAGTCGCTTGGAGCATCATTACGGCTCGTGGTGCGTCGCAACCTGGGAGGCGTCAGCCCGAATGCAGAAGCTCTAACTCTGGGAATCACCGACGGTGACTCTTCGATGCTGCCAAAGACTTTGGTTCAGGAACTCAATACTCTCTCGCTCAGTCACCTGACCGCTGTTTCCGGCACCAATTGCAGCATCTTGATTGCCAGCCTCATGGTTGTCGGCTCCTGGCTTGGCTTGAGTCGAGTGGCACGAATGGCGTTGGGGCTGTTCGGGCTGGCTGGATATCTGATCTTGGTTGGTGATCAGCCCTCGGTGATTAGAGCTGCTGCCATGGGCGTGGTCGTCGTGTTGGGTCTCTCCGGGGGAATCAGATTTAGCAGCGTTGACTTACTTGCGTTCACCGTGGTCGGTTTGTTTCTAGTCGACCCAAGCTTTTCGACCAACCTCGGCTTTGGCCTCTCGGTGGCGGCAACTGCGGGGGTGCTGCTGCTTGCGGAGCCGCTCGCGACACGCCTGGCATGGTTGCCAAGGTGGCTGGCATTACCTACCGCGGTAGCGATGGCAGCACAGTTCGCCTGTTTGCCGCTCCTCGTTGCGATTCAGGGAAACTTCAACTTGGGTGGTCTGGCTGCGAACCTACTAGCGGAGCCGGTCGTGGCTTCGATTACCGTGCTGGGTTTATTGGGTGCCCTCCTCGGTCTGCTGGGACACCCAGTCGGTCTTCTAGTCGGGATGCCCTTTCTTTGGTTGGCCAGCCTACCCAGCCAGTTCATCCTTCTGGAGTCGCATTTTCTTGCCGAGAATTTCCCATCTATTTCCTTGCCGGGTGGGGCCGGCGGCTGTGCGATTGCCGCGCTCATGCTCTTTCTATTGATTTGGTGGTTGTCACCGAGGGCCAAACTGGCCTGGTTACCGGGTCTTGTGCTTCTAATTTTCGCCCTGTTGCTGTCTTCACAGTTATTCACCAGGTTAGGTTTTGGCAGCTTCCCTGGTGACCGTTGGATTATGGTCAGCTGCGACGTGGGGCAGGGGGATGCGACTGTGTTGCGAGCGGGACGCCATTTCGCGGTAATTGATGTCGGTCGCGACCCCGGGCCGATTAACCGCTGTCTGCACAAACTGGGAATCAGTAGCATCGACCTCTTGGTTTTGACCCACTTCGATCTGGATCACGTCGGCGGCCTAGCCGGAGCCTTGGAGGGACGCTCCGTAAGGCAAGCGCTAACCACGCAGTTTGTCGACTCGCGCCCGGGAGCTCGCGACTGCGAAAGGTTGCTGCGTCAAGAAGGGGTTCCGTATCGCAAGGTCGCGCTTGGTGAGACCGGCGCCCTGGGAGGCGCAACTGCCACGCGGCTGGACTGGTTGGCGCTGACGCCGCATTCTGGCGGCGAAGGCTCAACTTCATCCAATGATGGCTCGGTAGCCATGCTTTGGCACGGGAATGGCGTGAACATATTCACGATGGCAGATCTGCCGGCCTCGGGGCAGGCAAGGGTAATGGAGGAGCGCTCAATCTGGTGGCGGCCTGAGTACACCGAGGACCCAACAATCCTCAAGCTAAGTCACCACGGTTCTGCCGACCAACTACCCGATTTCCTGGAATGGGTGCATCCAGCGGTTACTACGATCTCGGTTGGTGCCCAGAATCCCTATGGCCATCCCACGAACCGTGCGCTGCGGTGGCTTGCAAGGTTTTCTGGTCAGACCCTGAGAACTGATCAAAACGGTTCCATTTCGCTAGGTTGGAAGAAGTCCAATAATCAGCAAGGCAGGGTTTTGGTTTGGGCCTCAAGCGGTGCAGGCTAGTTTAGGCTTTAGTGGTGACCAAGGCGCGAGTTGTTAAGTGGAATCAGGCGGTAGTCGGTTCCATCGTTTTGGTATCTGGCCCAGAGGATTTCTTGGCATCAAGAGTTCAGCGGTTCGTTCGCGACTCGCTGCGGGCGAATAATCCCCAGATTGAAATTTCCCAGTTGGACGCTGCCGAATATGAGTCTGGTCGCCTGATAGAGCTAACTGCACCAAGCCTCTTCGATGAACCCCGCTTGGTGATAATCGATGGCGTCGAGCGCTGCAGTGATGCCATGATCGAGGATGGACTTGCCTACCTGACCGATCCCAACTCCGAATCCACAGTCGTATTTCGCCACTCGTCGGGGGTTCGCGGGAAGAAGCTGCTCGATGCGCTTCGCAATAGTGGGTCCGTGGTCGAAATCACCTGCGACAAGATTGCCAAAGAGGCGGACCGCATCACTTTTGCCACCGAGGAATTCAAGCGGCTCGATAAGAAAATCACGCATGCCGCTCTGCGCGATTTGGTTGCCGCATTTGGTGACGACAGCGCCGGGCTGGCTGCGGCCTGCGCCCAGCTGGCTCAGGATGTGGCGGAGGCAATCGATGAGAAAGTGGTCGAGCGCTATTACGCAGGCCGAGTCGAAGTGGATAACTTCAAGGTTGTGGATGCGGCAGCTGCTGGAAACTCTGGCGAGATGCTTGTCCTACTTCGCCACGCCTTCGGTTCCGGTCAGGACCCCATTTCGCTTGTTGGGGCAATAGCTCACAAGGTTCGCCTAATGGCTAAGTTGCTGAATAATCGCTCTGCGACTGCTGCTCAGCTCGGTGCAAATCCCTGGGCATTTGACCGCGCTCGGAAAGATATTTCAGGCTGGACCGAAGATGGCATGGCTGAGGTCATTCAGGAGGTCGCCAAAGCCGATGCTGCCGTCAAAGGCGCCGAACGCGACCCACAGTACGCCGTCGAGCGCCTGTTGCTGCTGATAAGCCGTAAGGGTGTGCGTCTTGGCTAAATCCTTGGGAAGAGGCTTTTGGGCGGTCGCAACCGTTGTCTTTTTGACTCTGTTACTGCGTCCACCGCTGGCGATGATTGGTCCCTTGCTGCCGGACATCACAAAGGACATGCAGCTCTCCGCCTCGCAGGTCGGTCTGCTCACGTCTATACCGGTGCTTTGTTTCGGGGTGGGCGCATTCGCCGGGCCAAGAATCCAGCAACGGTTTGGGCTGGTCAACGCTTTCAATGGAATTCTGCTGCTTTTGGCAATCACGATTGCTACTCGAGTCTGGTTTGGATTCGATTACCTAGTTGTTGCAACCGTTGTCATGGGCTTGGGAATTGCCCTGAGTAACGTGCTATTTCCGGCGCTGATTCGCGCCGAATTCCCAAACAGTGTGGTCAAGATGACGGCCACTTACACCACCATGCTGAGTGGATTTTCAGCTCTGGCATCAGCAATTGCCTTTCCGCTCGCGAACGCATTCGGTGGCTGGAAGATGGCGCTGACTGTAGTTGCGGTTCCGGCACTACTGGGTCTCATCGCTTGGGGCGTTACCGTCAAGTTGACACACCCGCAGGATGAAGGCCACACCGAGGTGGGGGAGCGAGCCAAGCTTTGGAATCACCCTTTGGCTTGGGCAATTGCGGGCTTTTTTGGTTTGCAGTCTTCAAACTTTTACCTGCTACTCAACTGGCTACCGTCGATTCTCATTCATGAGGGCGTCAGCCCACTAGAGGCCGGTGGCGTTCTCGGTTTCATGAGTGTGATCGGCATACCGGTGGGCATGTTGATCACAGCCAACCTGAAACGCATCCCAAACCTCACGCTGTTGGTCCTGGCAATCAGTGCAGTTACCGCGGTTGGCCTGGGCCTCTACCTGCTCGGGCCGGCACTCGTGATTCCGGCATCGGTGCTGACCGGGTTTGGGCTTTCTTCTTCATTCCCGCTTTCGCTCGCGCTAATCGGTATGAAGGGAAGCACCCAGGCCATCACAACTGGCTTGTCCGCGTTATCTCAGGGTATGGGTTATCTCTTTGCGGCAGCTATCGTGTTTGTTGCGGGTCTGAGCTTCGAC
>JBEGRP010000030.1:0-8553 GCA_041180345.1 Actinomycetota bacterium
GGCAGGGTGCTGTTGACGCGCTCGATGGCGTAGCGGATCTGAGCAGCGTAGCCACCGAACTCCTGACCCAGGGTCACCGGGGTGGCGTCCATCAGGTGGGTGCGGCCGGCCTTAACTACCGACTTCCAGAGTGCGGCCTTTTCTTCGAGCGAGAGCGCCAGGTAGTCCAGCGCTGGCAGCAGGTCCTTGATCAAGGCGCTGGTCACGGCAACGTGGACCGAGGTTGGGAAGACATCGTTCGACGACTGCGAAGCGTTGACGTGGTCGTTTGGGTGGACTGGTGCGCCCAGGACCTCGGTGGCCAGGGTGGCCAGAACTTCGTTCATGTTCATGTTCGAGGAGGTTCCGGAACCGGTCTGGAAGATGTCGACCGGGAACTCACCGTCGTGCTTGCCGGCGATCACTGCGTCGGCTGCCTTGGCAATGGCATCTGCCATTTCTGGCTTCAAGACACCGAGTGCCGCGTTGGCCTGTGCGGCCGACTTCTTGATTTGCGCCAGAGCGGCAATGTGGGCACGCTCCAAGGTGGTGCCGGAGATTGGGAAGTTCTCCACTGCGCGCTGGGTCTGGGCGCGGTACAGGGCGTTCACTGGTACGCGGACCTCGCCCATGGTGTCGTGTTCGATGCGGTATTCCACTTTGGAACCTTTCGTTCTGCTTTGAAATGCGACCCGCTTGGGGCCAAAACTCTTGGTGTTACTCGATGTCGCCGTGAATGACGATGGGGTGGATTTCGCCCTCGACCAACTTGTAGTTGGCGCCAACTACAGCAAGTTCTCCGGCCTTGATTGCGTCAGCGATGGTGCGCGAGCGAGTAACCATGTCGTGGATGGTGTCCTCAACGTGCATCGTGGTGATGTCATCGATGTCGGTTAGGCCACGGCGGTTGGCTTCAAGCACTGTCGGCTTGATCTTGGCGACCAGTTCGTGGATGAACTTACCGCCGGCAACCATCTTGCCCTCGGTGTCGTCGATGGTGGCGCGAATCGCACCGCATTCGTCGTGGCCCAGGACCATGATCAGGCTGACGCCCAAGACCTCCACCGAGTACTCCAGCGAGCCAAGAATCGTCTCCGCGATTACCTGTCCGGCGTTACGAACCACGAAGAGGTCGCCAAGGCCGACGTCAAAAATGATTTCTGCACTGAGGCGGCTGTCCGCGCAACCGAAGAGTGCGGCGAAGGGGCGCTGTTTTTCGGCTAGCGCAGTACGGCGGTCGATGTCCTGCCGAGGGTGGGCCGGAGTGCCATCGATGAAGCGCTGGTTGCCCTTGATCATCGCGTCCCACGCCTGCTGTGGCGTAGTTGGGCGATTGACTTCAGCCTGCAAGGGGACCTCCGAGATTTGGATGCTTATCTAAGGATATAAGACCTTGAGGCGCTGTGAGACCAGAGTGGCGAACTTCTTAAACTCGGCTTTGCTGGCTGTTCCATAAATCAAGACCTGGTCGGTGCGCTCACCGGATTTTAGGTCGGTCACCAGCGCGTAATCACGGGTCTTGGGCGGGTTGTTCTTTTCAGTGCTCTGCCAGACCGTCCAGCGCAGTCCACCGATGGTGGTTGCGCCGGTAGGCAGATCACCCTTCAGCTGCAGTACAACCCAGGTTGGGTTGGTCGCATAACCCTGAGTGATGCCCAGGTACTGGTTATTGGGACCTACGAAGCCCACGTACCAGTTGTCCACGCCGTCTGCGGTCTTGCTGTTCCACCGAGCCGAGTTGGAGTACCAACTGTGGCCCAACAGCCCTGGAGCCAGCACCGGGTAGCCGGAGGTCTCGGCGACCTGGGAGGCCACCGACTGGTAGTCAACCGGCTTCACCAGGTTCTCGGTGGGTCTTGGGGTGATCAACACCATGATCAAAACCAAAGCACCCGTTGCCAGCAGCGAGTAGATCAGGTTATTGACGGTTTGACGCGCTCGTCTGGCGCGGGCAGCGGCATCGCTCATCTACTAAGCGTCCTTGGTGCTGGTCTGCTTGGCTGCCAGAGCGGCGTCCAGTCGACTCTTGGCGCCGGTGAGCCATTTCTCGCACTGAGCGGCAAGGGCTTCGCCGCGCTCCCAGAGTGCCATCGACTCTTCGAGGGTGGCGTTGCCTTGCTCCAAGGCTGAAACTACCTGAACCAGTTGCTCGCGAGCCTGCTCGTAGCTGAGGTCTGCTACGTCTGCGTTTGGGGTGTCTTTTGCGGTTGCCATCGGTATCTACCTTAACTCGGGGTTCAGTTTGAAGTTGCGGTCACATCGCCCTTGGCGACGCGGATCTTTAGGGTGGTGCCAGGTTTTACGGCGGCGGCATCGCTGATGACGTGGCCGTCGGCGGTGCGAACCACCGCGTACCCGCGGTCGAGGGTGTTTTGAGGGGACAGCGACTTGACCTGTTGGCGCAGGTGCTGAATCGAGCGCTCTTCCAGCGCAAGAAGGTTGCCGAAGGAATTCCTGGCGCGGTCAGCGCTGAGTTCCAGTTCTTGTATGCGTTGAGTAATGAACGTGTAGGGGTTGGCCAAAATCGGCCGGCTTCGCATCTGCGAAACGAAATCCAGGCCACTATTGACGCGATTGCCGATCTGAACGCTGCTTCGCTGCAGCAAAAGAGCAATCTGACGACGTTCTTCTTGAACGTCGGGGACAACGCGCTTAGCGGCGTCGGTTGGGGTGGAGGCGCGCAGATCAGCGACATCGTCCAGCACTGGACGGTCGGCCTCGTGTCCGATGGCGCTAACCAGCGGCTTGGTGGTAGTGGCTGCTGCGCGAACCACCGATTCGTCGGAGAACACAAGGAGGTCTAGGAAAGAGCCACCACCGCGCGCGACGATGATTACGTCTACTTCGGGGTCTGAATCCAGGGTTCTGATGGCATCCACCAGCTGCGGTGCGGCTTTGTCGCCCTGTACCAGCGAGTGGATGACGCGGAACTTGACCTCCGGCCAGCGCAGTTTGGCGTTCTGCAAGACGTCTTTTTCGGCGTCGGAGTCTTTACCGGTTACCAGACCGATCATGTTTGGCAGGAAGGGGAGTGGCTGTTTGACCTCAGTCAGGCCCTCCGCGGCCAACTGTGCGCGCAGGCGCTCGATGCGCTCCAAGAGCTCGCCCAGGCCCACCTTGCGCATCTCGTACACCTGCATGGTGAGCTTGCCATTTTTCGGCCAGAAGACCGGCTTTACCAGAGCAACTACGCGGTCGCCCTGCTTGATGGTTTGGTCGATCTTGCCCAGGTTCCAGGCGTGAATTTCTAGGGCGGACTCTGCCTGCAGGTCCCGAAGGGTGGCAAACATGCTGTTGGTGAAAGAAACTTTGGCGATTTCGCCCTCGACCCAGATGAAACCGAGGCGATCGATGAATTCCTTGAGGGTGCTGCCCAAGCGAGCCACCGGCCAAGGCGTTTCCATGCTGGAAACCTTGGATGCGGGGGCCTCCGCACCCCAACTGCCAAGGTCTGACATGAATCAGCTGCCTTTCGCCGATAATTGAAGGGTGACTTTCAACAAGCCTATCGCCGACCAGGGACATCTTTCTGACGTCCTAAACAGCGCCACCGAGCCCGCAAAGAAGGTGCTACTGGCCAGTCCGCGAGGCTACTGTGCCGGTGTCGACCGGGCCGTAATTGCTGTCGAAAAGGCCCTCGATCACTACGGCGCACCCATCTACGTGCGCAAGCAGATTGTTCACAACAAGTTTGTGGTTTCGTCGCTCGAGAAGCGCGGCGCAATCTTCGTTGACGAGGTCGACGAAGCTCCAGAGGGATCAATCCTGGTCTTTTCGGCTCACGGTGTATCGCCAGCGGTGGTAGCCGCTGCCGAAGCGCGCAACCTGCAGACCATCGACGCCACCTGTCCACTGGTCACCAAGGTGCACCGTGAAGTGCAGCGATTCGCCTCTGAGGATTACGACATCCTGCTGATTGGCCACAACGGTCACGAAGAGGTCGAAGGAACTGCCGGTGAAGCGCCAGACCGGGTTCAGATCATCGATGGTCCAGATGATGCTGCCAACGCCAAGGTGCGAGACCCGAAGAAGGTCATCTGGCTGAGCCAGACCACTCTCAGCGTGGACGAGACCATGGAGACCGTTACCCGCCTTCGCCAGTCGGTGCCTTCGCTGCAGAACCCGCCTTCGGATGACATCTGCTACGCCACGCAGAACCGTCAGGTGGCAATTAAGAAGGTCGGTGCTGCGTCAGACCTGGTTATCGTGGTCGGTTCCGCTAACTCGTCGAACACCGTTCGCCTGGTTGAGGTTGCTAAGGACGCCGGTGCTAAGGCGGCCTATCGCGTGGATTTCGCCTCTGAGATTCAGGAATCCTGGTTTGAAGGTGTTTCAACCGTAGGAGTCTCTTCGGGTGCCTCGGTGCCAGAGGTGCTGGTCGAAGAGGTTCTGGAGTATTTGGAAAAGCGCGGTTACGGCGACGTCCGCAACGTCACCACCGCCGAGGAAGACGTCCAGTTCTCGCTGCCTAAGGAGCTCCGCAAGGATCTCAAGTCGGTTGGTCAGGACGTCTCGAACAAGACCAAGCGCGGGTAACCTTAAGCCGTGTTTTATCAGTTCATCTTCCGCACTTTTTTCACCAAACTGGACCCAGAGTGGATCCATCACGTGGTGGTTCGCCTCATTCGCATCGGCAAGGCGTTAGGCGTCACCAGCTGGGGTGCAGTTCGTGCCGACCAGGTGAAGCAGGTAAAAGCTTTTGGGCTGACCTTTGACGGAGCCTTCGGCCTGGCCGCAGGATTCGACAAGAACGCGGTCGCAATTCGTGCCCTCGGTGATCTGGGTTTTAGCCACGTAGAGATTGGTACCGTGACCGCCCTGGCTCAGCCGGGTAACGACAAGCCGCGACTGTTCCGACTGCCATTAGATCGCGCGCTGATCAACCGCATGGGTTTTAACAACCAGGGTGCCGCTGCTGTTGCCGACAGATTGGGAGCGCTGCGCGCCAAGTACGGTCAGAAGCTTCCAATCATTGGCGTAAACATCGGCAAGAGCAAGGTCACCGCGGTGGAGGACGCCGCCGAGGACTATCGCACCAGCGCTCGACTCTTGGCCCCTTTCGCCGACTACTTAGCAGTCAACGTTTCATCTCCGAACACTCCCGGGCTCCGCTCGCTGCAGGAAGTTTCGGCACTGCGCCCGATTCTTCAGGCAGTTATCGAAGAGAGCCTGGGTCTACCGGTGCTGGTCAAGATTGCTCCAGACCTAGCCGACGAGGACATCATCGCGGTCGCAGATTTGGCCCTGGAGCTTGGTCTGGCAGGTGTCATTGCCACCAACACCACCATCGGTCGTGAAGGTCTCAAGACTCCAAGGGAACGCATCACCGAGATCGGTGCCGGCGGTCTGTCTGGTGCGCCACTGAAAGAGCGTTCGCTGGCAGTGCTGCGACTCTTGAACGGTCACCTGCAGGGCAAGATTGCCATCGTGTCGGTGGGCGGCATCGAGACTGCCACGGAAGCCCGCGAGCGCCTGGAAAACGGTGCCACCCTGGTTCAGGGTTACAGCGGCTTCATCTACGAGGGCCCACTCTGGGCTCGTCGCGTCAACCGAGGAATCTAGAGTTTCGGGCTCGTCTGGCCAGTTGGTCGCCAGGCGACCAGGCCTGTTTAGACCAGACGCGCCGCAGGTGACTCGGTGAGGGCCGGGTCAAACTTTGCAAACGGGCGAGTGATCGCATCGATCTTGTCCATCGCATCCTGAGGAATCTCAACACCGACCGCACCCAGGTTTGAGGTGATCTGATCCGGACGGCTGGCACCGACGATGGCACTGGAGACGTTCGGGTTCTGAAGAGTCCAAGCCAAAGCCAACTGGGCCATGGTCAGGCCCAGCTCATCGGCAATCGGCTTCAGGTTCTGAACAGCGGTCAACAGGCTGTCGTCCATCATGTCCTTCATGAACATGTTCGACTTGTCGTTGGCGGCGCGCGAATCGCTCGGTGCGGCCTGACCGGGCAGGTATTTGCCAGTGAGGATTCCCTGGGCCATTGGCGACCAGACAATCTGGCTCACGCCCAAAGCGGCCGAGGTCGGCACAATCTCAGCCTCGATAACCCGCCAGAGCATGGAGTACTGCGGCTGGTTCGAGATGAACTGGAAGCCAAGCTCCTTGGCGTACTGGTGGCCTAGCGAAATCTGCTCGGCGTTCCACTCCGAAACACCGATGTACAGAGCCTTACCCTGACGGACAATGTCGGCGAATGCCTGCATGGTCTCTTCCAGCGGAGTCTCGACGTCAAAGCGGTGGGCCTGGTAGAGGTCGACGTAGTCGGTCTGCAGGCGACGCAGCGAGCCGTTGATGCTGTCCATGATGTGCTTGCGACTTAGACCGGTGTCGTTGGCACCGCGCGCAGCAACCGGCCAGTAGGTCTTGGTGAAGATCTCTAGGCCTTCGCGGCGCTGCCCGGCAAGTGCCTTGCCAAGGACGACCTCTGCGGCCTGGTTGGCATAAACGTCTGCAGTGTCGAAAGAGGTGATTCCGCCATCAAGTGCGGCGTGAACGGTGGCAATCGCCACCGAGTCATCGACCTGAGAGGCGTGGGTCAGCCAGTTGCCGTAGGTGAGCTCGCTCACCTTGAATCCGGAGTTTCCCAGGTAGCGATACTTCACTTTTACCTCTTACTTTTTGATGAAGGGGCCGACAGTTGGCTTAGGCAGACGCATGACGCGCAGCTGCGAAGCGCGGACGACGCCGTAGAAAGCGAGGCCGCTCTCCAGCTTGTCGGCGCCGAACTTCTCGGTGGCTGCCTTCTTGATGCGGCGGGCGATGAACACGCTGTCGATCACGATTGCGGCCATGATGCCCAGAGATGCCCAGCTGAGAATTCGGTTGAATGTGGAGGTCTGGTTGGAGTCAGTGAAGGAAAGCAGCAGGACCATGACCATTGCTGGAACCAGGAACTCACCGACGGTGTAGCGCTTGTCAACCAATTCGCGGACGAAACGCTTCTGTGGGCCGCGCTCGCGAACTGGAAGGTAGCGGTCATCACCAGCAAGCTGACCGGCACGCATCTTGGCGCGCTCTGCCTTTGCCTTTTCCTTTGCAAGGGCCTTGGCCTCTGGGCTGCGGTCGCCAACTAGTGGGCGAACGTTAGCGGCCTGGGCCTGCTTGCGGCTCGGGGTTGCCTTGCCTTTTCCGGCTGACTTCTGCTCTGGAGCTTGCTCGGTCATTCAAAATCCTTACGGCTGGGTCGGGGGACTCTCGCTGAGAAATAAGATTACCCGTATGACCGCAAGCAGCCCGCTATCAGCAGAACAAGTCGCAAAAGCCACCGAGTCGGTTACCGCAGCCTTTCCAGGCGCGGTCGCGATCCTTGGTGAGCTGGTCCGGATACCCGGAATCGCTTGGGAGGCCTTCGATCCGGCGAACCTAGAGGCCAGCGCCAACAAAGTCGCCGACCTGCTGCGTGCCACCGGTGTATTCGAGTTGGTCGACATCCGTCGCGCCAAGGTGGCGGAAATGCACGGCGACCACCTCGGTGCCCCTGCTGTTGTGGCCCGCCGCGCCGCCAAGAATGGTGCCCCACAGATTCTGCTCTACGCCCACCACGATGTTCAGCCGCCGGGCGATGCCTCCATTTGGAAGACCCCAGAGTTCCAACCGACCATCGTGGACGGCCGCATGTACGGACGCGGTGCCGCCGATGACAAGGCCGGAATCGTGGCGCACCTGACTGCCATCTCGGTGCTGAAGCAACTAGCGGGCGCCGACTTTGACCTAGGAATCACCTGCTTCTTCGAGGGAGAGGAGGAAGCCGGTAGCCCGTCCTTCCGTAACTTCCTTGAGGAAAACGCTGCGGACCTGAAGGCGGATGTCATTGTGGTTGCCGATAGCGGCAACCTGACCACCGAGATCCCGGGAATCACCACGACTCTGCGCGGGCTGGTCAGCCAGGAGATTGAGGTACGCACCCTGGATCACGCCCTGCACAGCGGAATGTTCGGGGGAGTGGTGCCCGATGCCATGACCGCCCTGATCCGCCTGCTGGCAAGCCTGCACGACGAAAAGGGCAATGTAGCGGTACCTGGACTGGTTCAGGGCACCGCCGCCGAACTGCCGGTCACCGAGGAGATGATGCGCGCCGACAGTGGAATTCTGGACGGTGTCGAGTTCATCGGTGAAGGCAGCTTGCTTGACCGAAACTGGACCAAGCCAGCGATCGCAGTCATCGGTATCGATGCACCGAGCGTGTCGCTTTCGAGCAACACCATGCAGCCGAGCGTGCGCGCCAAGATCAGCATGCGAATCGCTCCGGGGGAGAACCCCGATAACGCGCTAGCGGCGCTGCGCAAGCACCTGGAGACGAACCTGCCCTGGGGTGCCAAGCTGAGCTACGGTGCAATCGAAAAGGGCAAGCCCTTCAAGTTGGAGGAGGTTAAAGATGCCCTCGCCGAAATCGGCGTGGAGGGCATGACAGTCACCGAAGTCAAAGGGTTTGGACGACAGAAAGGGCACACCGAGATTTACCGTGGCAGCGAGTACACGGTGGATTTCCTGCCCAAGATCAAGGTGGAGGTGGTGATCACCGACGCCCTTCTCGATCAGGCGGTGGCGGCCAAACCCTTTGACTTC
>JBEGRP010000031.1:0-8515 GCA_041180345.1 Actinomycetota bacterium
GGCAGCGAATAGATCAGCGAGCCGATGACCAGGTCAGCGTCTTTGAGCTGCTCGGTGATCTCTAACTTGCTGCTGGCACGAGTCTTGATGGCACCACCGTAGGTGTTGTCCAGCTGGCGCAAGCGAGGAATCGACGCGTCGATGATTGTGACGTCAGCTCGCATTCCGAGGGCGATCATGGCCGCGTTTTCCCCAGCAACTCCACCACCGATTACCACTACCTTGGCCGGAGCGGTTCCAGGGACGCCACCCATCAAGACTCCGGTACCACCGAGTGGGCCGGTTAGGTAGTTGGCACCAATCTGAGCGGAGAGCCTTCCGGCAACTTCACTCATCGGCTGCAGTAGAGGCAGCGAGCGGTCTGCGAGTTGAACCGTTTCGTAAGCGATACCAGTGGTGCCCGATTTCAACAGCGCCTCGGTGCATTCGCGGTCGGCGGCGAGGTGCAGGTAAGTGAAGAGGATTTGACCGTCGCGCATCAGCGGGTATTCCGCTGCTAGTGGTTCCTTCACCTTAAGCAGCAGCTCTGCGGTGCCCCAGACCTCAGCGGCAGTGTCGAGCACGACTGCGCCCTGCTTGATGTAGTCCTTGTCTTGGAAACCCGACTTAATTCCAGCACCGGCCTGAATGAAAACTTCGTGCCCGTTGTGGGTCAGCTCGTGCACTCCGGCTGGAGTTATCGCAACGCGACCCTCGTTGTTTTTAATCTCGGTTGGGATGCCTACTCGCATGACTGCTCTCTTCTGGTGAACTCTTAGCGGTGCCGCTCCACAAAGTTTTGCAAATCTGCAGTTTATTCGGTGATTATTTGCATTTTATTCGGCTACTCGCGTTCTTTTTGCCTTATATTCGACCTAAGCAAAGAAAACGAGGCTTCACATGAAGAATCCACAGCCGGTGGAACTAGACGACGTTGATCGCGCTCTGCTGAAGCTGTTGCAGGACGACGCGAGGATGACCAACGCGGACTTAGCCGCCACGGTAGGAATTGCAGCCAGCACCTGCCTCCAGCGCGTTCGCAATCTGGTTACCAATGGTGTTATCCAGGGCTTTCACGCGCGCGTGAACCCCAACGCGACTGGCCAAAACCTGCAGGTGCTGATCTCGGTGAGCCTTCGCGCAACGGCACGGCAACAACTATCGGGCTTCATGGACGAAATGAAAGCATTGCCCGAGGTCCAGCAGGTGTTCTTCTTGGGTGGCTCCGAAGACTTCATCCTGCACCTCGCCACCACGGACAGCGAACATGTTCGAGAATTCGTACTGGCCAACCTGTCATCAAATCCTGCGGTTGCCAACACGCGAACCAACATAATTTTCGAGCACGCGCACTAGTCAGTACTCCTTATTCGCCTAGTGTTGTGGCATGAGCAACGACATTCAGAATGACCTTAACAAGATCAAGATTCACGAAGAACTCTTGGTTTTTCCTGAATTTGATGAGGACACCGCGCTGCAGCTCGGATTGCTGATCCGAGAAAGAGCCGACCAGTTTGGGCCCGTAGTCGTTGACATTCGGCGCGGTGATGACCAGCTATTCTTCGCCGCAGCGCCGGGAACCACGCCGGCAAATGCCGACTGGGCTCGCCGCAAGCGCAACCTAGTCAACAAGGTTCAGCAGAGCAGCTTCGCCATAAACCTGCTAGCACGGGAAACGTTCGATGTCATCGAGGCGATGGCTCTGGACCCAAGGGACCATGTGGCCGCCGGTGGCTGTTTCCCAATCCGAGTTGTCGGAGCCGGCATGGTGGGAACTGTCACCGTTTCCGGTCTGCCTCAGCGCGATGACCACAAGCTGGCTACCGACTGCGTTGCCGAACTGCTGGGAATCGATTTGGGCGATGCGCGCTTCTAACCCGCTGCTCGGCTTGAAAGTGCCGATCGGATTCGGCTTCATGAACGCGTCTTGGGGCAACTCACCAATCTTGGACGCTGGCGCAGAACGAGACAACTTCGTGGCCGCGCTGCATTACGCAATGGATGCGGGAGTCAGGCTCTTCGACACCTCCGACATCTACGCGCCGAGTTGGCAGCGCTTTGGCCACAACGAGGTGTTACTGCGTGAAGCAGTTGAGTCCTGGACTGGTTCCGCTGCGGCTAAGTCAGAGCTAGTTCTGGCCACCAAGGGAGGCATCACAAGAGGCCCGGCTGACGGAGGGGAAGACGCCAAGGGTATCGGTGAGGCTTGGGGAAAAAACGGCAGCTTCGAGTACCTGCTGAAAGCATCAGAAGCCTCGGCAGAGCGACTCGGAGTAGACACCATCCCGCTTTGGCAACATCACCGGCTGGCCACAAATCTCACACTTGGAGAGCAGTTGGTGAACCTGCGCAAACTGCGCGAGCAAGGCCCAATTCGCCACCTCGGTGTCAGCAACTATTCAAAAGTCCAGCTGCTAAGGGCACTTGACGTTGTCGGAGGACCCTCAGATGGCGGCATCATCTCGGTGCAGAATCAGCTGAACCCCGTTTACCGTCAACAGCTGGATGTCCTGGAAGTATGCGAAGAGCACGGATTGGCCTACCTGCCTTGGTCGCCGACAAAAGGAGTTCGCGGCACCGACCTAGGCACCGAAGTTCATTCCCGTTTCCGCGCGGTGGCGGAAGCTCGGGGTGTCTCGACCTATGCCGTTGCACAGGCCTGGATACGTAGCCTCTCCCCCAACATCGTGCCGCTGCCCGGCGTTACGAAACTGGCCTCAATCGAGGATTCGATTTCAGCGGTTGATTTGCGTCTAACCGCAGCGGAATCCGAGTCCCTGGGCGATCTGCCTGAGAGTTGGCCGCTCGACGCGGAACTCGTGAGAGATCAACCACTAGCCGACTAGAGCTTGGCCAGCCAGTTTCCAACAACCCGCATGAAATCTTCGGGTTGTTCCTCGTGGGCCAGGTGTCCTGCGTCCGGAACCAGGTAGATGCGATGGCCTGGAATGCGTTCCGCTACTTTCATCGTGTCCTCGACTTTCACGATGTTGTCATACTGACCCGTCAGGACAAAGGTGGGCACCTCAACTTCGCGAAGTCTGCGCTTGACGTCGGTCTTCTTGTCGGCTTTTAGGAATTCCCAGAATCCCTCTCGCCAATCCGGGTTATCCATGGGCCGCTCGTAACCCCGGATCACTTCCTCGGTGAGTTTTGACTTATCCCAAAAGCTGTCGAAGAGAATCTTTTGACCGACCTTGGCAAAGCCTCCTACCAGCTTCGGCCCCTTCCTCTGCAGCGCGGGTAGACGCAAGAGTTTGGAGACCAACGCCGGCGGTCCAGGAGTCAAAATAGCCGGGGATTCGAGGATGAGTCCGGCTAGCTTTGTCGGATATTCCACCGCGTAGTGAAGCGCAAGTTGTCCCCCTGCCGAATGCCCAACCAAAACAACCTCGCGACCATCTCTGAAATGCGAGATGACAGCCTCTATCAGTTGAATCTGTCCCTGGAAGGAGTAAGGGTTAGTTCCTCGCCACCGCATGGGCCGGTCTGTGAAACCGAATGCCGGGCGGTCATAGGCCACCACGTGCCCGTATTCAGCCAATCGATCGATTACCCCGGTCCAGCTATACGTGCTGGCGCCGAAGCCATGCAAAAGCACTATTAACCGCGAGCCCCTGGGGTTTCGTTCGATGTAGTTGACGTCGTAACCCCGCAGCAGAATCTTGCTCATATTTCCAAGATTACTTCCGAATTATTCGCTGAAATCGGGAAGCGACGACCGCGATTTCGGGTTCGGATTTGCATGACCGCGATGAACGTCTCCATGCCCGTATGGGCCGCCACCGTAGCCGTCCTTGTAGCCATTATCGGTTTCGATATTTGGTACCAGGTGAAACACCCCAAGGAACCATCCTTCAAGTCGAGCGCCATCCAGAGCGTCATTTACATCGGCTTGGCTTTGGCTTTTACCGCGGTGATCGGTGCTGTTTGGGGTGGCGACTTCGCCTCCCAGTACCTCGCCGGTTTCGTCACCGAGAAGAGCCTCTCGGTGGACAACCTGTTCGTGTTCCTAGTTTTGTTCACGCATTTTGCCGTGCCGCGCGCCTTGCAATCGCAGGCTCTGCTTTCCGGAATCGTGATTGCTCTCATCATGCGCGGTGCGTTCATTGCGGTCGGTGCCGCACTGATCTCGGAGTTCACCTGGGTCTTCTACCTTTTCGGCCTTTTCCTGGCGTACACGGCAGTAATGCTAATCATCGACACCTTCAAGGCCGGTAGTCACGACGATAAGGTTCCAGGCGGAAAACTGACTGAGTGGATTCAGAAGTTTGTCCCAACGGTTAATGAGTTCCACGGTGGACACCTGAGCATCGTGCAGCAGGGCAAACGCTATCTGACTCCGATGGCTCTAGTGATGGTGGCAATCGGTGCGACCGACGCCCTATTCGCTCTTGACTCGATCCCAGCGATCTATGGCCTGACGAGCGAGTCCTACATCGTATTCACAGCTAATGCATTCGCGCTATTGGGTCTGCGTCAGCTTTACTTCCTGCTCAGCGGGCTTATGGAGCGCCTCAAGTACCTGGCCGTTGGCCTGTCCCTCATCCTTGCCTGGATCGGATTCAAGCTGGTGGCTCACGCTCTACACGTCAATGAGCTTCCATTCATCAACGGTGGCGAGCACGTGAAGTGGGCTCCAGAGATCAGTACCGAGCTTTCGCTAAGCGTTATCTTTGGCACGCTGGTGGTCACGACAGTGGTGAGCCTGCTGGCGACAAGGCAGAAGTAGGAAGCCCTACCGCCCCGGGACTTAATTAGGCGAAACATCTTGATAGTCAGAACACGTTCAAAACGGCAAGTACACCCTCGTCGAAGAGTTCTCTAACAATTTGTTCATCTGCGAGTTCAAGGTCTACAAGAATCGCCGGGTAAGTCACGAAATGCTGACTTACGAAGCAGGGGCTACCGACCGTGTGAATCCAAGCATCGCGGGTAGCAACATCCGGCATTTTGACCGCCAAAACTCTGCCTAGAGGAGCGGCCTGACCCAACAGAGCCAAGTCCTTTTTACTCAGCGGACGTTCCCATGCAACTGTTTTTCCGTCGAGGACCCACTCTCGTCGAGAACGTTTGGGGTCCGACGCGTCAAAGATGATTTCGCATCCCTCGACTTCGGCTGCAAGGGAATCAAGGAATGACCACTCAACCATTTCAAAAGTTTAGAGCGCCCCCGGCAGGAATCGAACCTGCGACCAAGAGATTAGAAGGCTCCTGCTCTATCCACTGAGCTACGGAGGCAGCGCTTTGTGCCTTCCAAGTTTAAGTGACTTGTCGATACGACTTGGATAAATCGGGCTCACAGGGTTACCTACCCGTGCCAACGCCTGGATTGTTTTTCAGGCGTAGAGTGACCTTGAGAGGTTCAAACGCCACCTCGATGAAACGGAGCAACACATGAAGGTCAAGGGAAAAGTAGTACTTGTAACTGGCGCCGGAAACGGAATGGGTCGAGAGCTGACCCTAGAACTGATTCGCCGCGGGGCCTCGGTGGCCGCAGTAGACCTGCGAGCTGACTTCCTTGATGAAACCAAGGCCCTAGCGGAGAAAGCTGGCGGCAAGGTCGCCACTTTTTTAGTGGACATCACAGACGCCGCTGCAGTCGCAGCCCTGCCGGCGCAGGTGGCAAAGGAACTCGGTGAAGTCGATGTTCTTATCAATAACGCCGGAATCATTCAGCCTTTTGTGAAGGTAAACGAGCTGACCCTCGAGGCCGCTGCACACGTAATGAATGTGAACTTCACCGGCCCGTTGATGATGGTAAAAGCTTTCCTTCCTGGGCTGCTCAAGCGCAGTCAGGCACACATCTTGAATGTCTCGTCGATGGGTGCCTACGCGCCAGTTCCTGGCCAGAGCGTTTACGGCGCATCAAAGGCGGCCATCAAACTATTCACCGAGGGGCTCCGAAGCGAGCTGATGGGAACCAGCGTTGGTGTCACCGTCGTTTTCCCTGGCGGAATCGGGACCAACATTGCCGGCAACAGTGGCATCAAAATGGATGCGGCGGCTCTGGGCGACATGAAGGTTCCCAAAACCACACCGGCACCGGTGGCAGCAAAAGCGATGGTGGATGCAATCGAGGAAAATAAGCCGCGAATCACAATCGGTTCAGACGCAACCATGATGGATCGCCTAAGCCGCCTGAATCCGGTAATGGCAGCCAACATCATCTACAAGCAGATGGCTTCCCTGCTGAAGTAAACTTGCAGGGTGTCTAAAGTACTAGCTTCCCTTCCTGTCGGCGAAAAAGTTGGCATTGCATTTTCCGGTGGTCTCGATACCTCGGTAGCAGTTGCCTGGATGCGCGAAAAGGGTGCAATCCCGTTCGCCTACACCGCCGACCTCGGCCAACCGGACGAGACCGACATCGAGTCGATTCCGTCACGTGCACTCGAGTACGGCGCCGAAGCTGGCCGCCTGGTCGACTGCCGTCAGTCACTGGTTGAGGAAGCCCTTGCCGCGATCGCCTGTGGTGCATTCCACCTGCGCACCGGCGGAAAGGCCTACTTCAACACCACTCCCCTGGGTCGCGTTGTAACCGGCACGCTGCTGGTTCGTGCAATGCGCGAAGACGGGGTCGAAATCTGGGGCGATGGCTCGACCTACAAGGGTAACGACATCGAGCGCTTCTACCGCTACGGTCTGCTGGCAAACTCGAACCTTCGAATCTATAAGCCTTGGCTCGACAACGACTTTGTCACCGAGCTGGGCGGCCGCCAGGAAATGAGCGAGTGGCTGCTGGAGCGCAACCTGCCTTACCGCGCTAGCGCCGAGAAGGCTTACTCGACCGACGCCAACATGCTGGGTGCCACCCACGAGGCTAAGACTCTCGAGTTCCTCGATGCTTCCTACGAGAACGTCGAGCCAATCATGGGGGTCAAGCACTGGGACCCATCGGTGCGCATCGACTCTGAGGATGTAAAGATCACTTTCCGCCAGGGTCGCCCGGTTGCAATCAACGGCAAGGATTTCAGCGACAGCGTAGAACTGATGTACGAGGCGAACCGCATCGGTGGACGCCACGGCCTGGGCATGAGTGACCAGATCGAGAACCGTATCATCGAGGCTAAGAGCCGAGGCATTTACGAGGCTCCTGGAATGGCACTGTTGTTTATCGCTTACGAACGCCTGGTCTCCGCCATTCACAACGAAGACACCATCGCCAACTACCACGCCGAGGGTCGCCGTATGGGTCGCCTGCTTTACGAAGGCCGTTGGTTGGACCCACAGACGCTAATGCTGCGTGAGTCGCTGACCAAGTGGGTTGCATCTGCCGTGAATGGCTCGGTGACCCTGCGTCTGCGCCGCGGTGACGACTACACCATCGTGAACACCGAGGGTGAGGGCTTCAGTTACCACCCAGAGAAGCTTTCGATGGAGCGCACCGAGGATGCAGCCTTTGGCCCAACCGACCGTATCGGTCAGCTGACCATGCGTAACCTGGACATCGCAGATACTCGTGCCAAGCTGGACATGTATCGTCGTCAGGGCCAGATCGAGGGCGGCCAGTTCGAGCTAGCCTAGGCAACTTGTTCTCAGGAGCGACCACCGCGTGAGCGGTGGTCGCTTTTGCTTTAGTGCAGGAATAAAGGGGTACAACCATAGATTTGCTATACGGTAGTCCACTTGAACGGATTCTTTGCAATGTCGCGAGGGTAGACTCGACAGTCTGGCAATCCACGGAGGACTCATGTTTCGTCTAGCACGACTTTCACTGGCAAATCGCTCAGTGGTGGCACTTCTTACCCTGATCATCGCAGTCTTCGGTGTGATCTCTCTCACCTCACTGCGCCAGGAACTGTTTCCATCCATTGAGGTTCCTCAAGCCGCCGTAGTCACCGCATATCCGGGCGCGTCGCCTACCGTGGTGGACTCGCAGGTGAGCCAGGTAATCGAGAACGCGATGAGCGGCGCCGAGGGCGTCACCAGCACCTCCACGACCTCGCAGGCCAACATCAGTATCGTTCGCGTTAGCTTCGAGTTTGGAACCACCACCGCTCAAGTTAATGAACGAATCAACTCCGCGCTCGCCTCGGTTTCCGGACTTCCTAGCGGCCTGACTCCTAAACTGCTTTCGGGATCGCTAGACAACATCCCTATCGTGGCACTCGGCGTTTCCTCGAAGACCGGTGACAACACCGAGCTGAGCAAGAACATCGAAGAGGTTGCCAAGGCGGTTCTAGGTGGAATCGATGGTGTTCGCGACATTTCCGTAGACGGAATAACCCAAAAACGAATCAACCTGAAGCTGAACAACAGCAAGCTGACAGCCAATGGCCTGACCCAGCAAGCGATAACCACCGCCCTTCAATCGAACGGCATCGTCTTAGCTGCGGGCTCCATCACCGACAAGTCTGGGGAGCTAAGCATCCAATCTGGCAGCCCGGTCGAAACCCTTGCGGCTTTGCGCAACCTGCCACTTATCGGTTCAAAGACCACGGTCACCGCACCGAGCAGCCCGAGCCTCTCCTCGCTGCTGGGCTCTGGGGCTGGCAGCGGATTCCCAACCGGCTCCACCGGCGGATTCCCCGGTGCC
>JBEGRP010000032.1:0-8492 GCA_041180345.1 Actinomycetota bacterium
GCTGACCTCGGTGGTCTGCCACTGCAGATCATTCCGATGTACTTCGAACTGGATGGAACTTTCCCAAATCACGAGGCCAATCCGCTGGACCCCAAGAACTTGGTGGACCTGCAGAAGGCCGTCGTTGAGCACGGCGCCGACATCGGTTTGGCTTTCGACGGTGACGCCGACCGTTGCTTCGTAATTGACGAAAACGGAGACCCGGTTACGCCTTCCGCGGTGGCAGCAATTGTTGCCCGGCGCGAGATCGCTCGAGCCCGTAAGGCCAACCCGAGCGCAAAGATCACCGTGATCCACAACCTGCTCACCTCCAAGATCGTTGAGGAAGTCATTGCGGCCGATGGCGCCACCCCGCACCGCACCAAGGTGGGTCACTCGCTGATCAAGGACCAGATGGCTGCAACCCAGGCAATCTTCGGCGGCGAGCACAGCGCTCATTATTACTTCAGCGACTTCTGGGGTGCCGACAACGGCATGCTGGCTGCGATGCACGTTTTGGCCGAGTTTGGTTCCCAGCAGCTGCCACTGAGCGAGTTCGCCAAGCAGTACAACCCATACTTCATGTCGGGCGAAATCAACTCGACAGTTTCGGACGTGCCGGCAGCTAAGGCCCGGGTTCTGGAAACGTTTGCCCAGCGCGCCAGCATCGAGGAGTGGGACGGCATCACCCTGACCTCACCCGACAAGCAGGACTGGTGGTGGTTCAACGTTCGCGCCAGCAACACCGAGCCGCTGCTTCGCCTGAATGTCGAAGCCAAGCGTCCCGAGGTCATGGAAGCCATCCGTGACGAGGTCCTCGCGCTAATCCGCGGATAGTGCCTGAAGGGGTTTCTGCCCCGTTTTTTCAGGGATAATTGACGGGTGAGTACCCCTTTCGACTTCAAGGTCGCTAATCTTGCCCTGGCCGAGGCCGGCCGCCACCAGATTCGTCTGGCGGAACACGAAATGCCTGGTCTGATGGCACTCCGCACCGAGTTTGGTGCCTCCCAGCCCCTCAAAGGCGCGCGCATCACCGGTTCGCTCCACATGACCGTTCAGACCGCAGTGCTGATCGAGACCCTAGTAGCGCTGGGTGCACAGGTTCGCTGGGCTTCGTGCAACATCTTCAGCACCCAGGACGACGCCGCCGCCGCGGTGGTGGTAGGTCCAAACGGAACCGTAGATGCTCCGTCGGGTGTGCCGGTATTTGCTTGGAAGGGCGAGACCCTAGAGGAATACTGGTGGTGCACCAGCCGTATCTTCGACTGGACCACCGAGGCCGCTGCCGAGGGTGCCGACTACATCGGGCCAAACATGATTCTGGACGATGGCGGTGACGCCACCCTTCTGGTTCACAAGGGACGCGAGTTCGAGCTTGCCAACTCGGTGCCTACTGCAAAGGCTGGAGACAGCGAAGAGTGGCAGGTCATTCTGGATCTGCTGCGCGAATCAATCGCCACCGAGCCGGGTCGTTTCACCAGGATTGCCGCCGAAATCAAGGGCGTCACCGAGGAAACCACCACCGGTGTCCACCGCCTCTACGAGTTCTTCCGCAACGGAGAGCTGCTGTTCCCTGCAATCAACGTGAACGACTCGGTCACCAAGAGCAAGTTCGACAACAAGTACGGCATCCGCCACTCGCTGCCAGACGGCATCAACCGCGCCACCGACATCCTGATGGGTGGAAAGGTTGCCTTCGTAGCCGGTTACGGCGATGTTGGTAAGGGAAGCGCCGAGGCTCTCCGTGGCCAGGGTGCCCGCGTAATCGTCAGCGAGATCGACCCGATTTGCGCTCTGCAGGCAGCCATGGATGGCTACCAGGTGGCGCGCATCGAGGACGTCATCGGCGAGGTGGACATCTGGGTTACCGCCACAGGAAACACTGGAATCATCACCGCGGACCACATTCTGCAGATGAAGCACCTTGCAGTTGTAGCCAACGTCGGTCACTTCGACAACGAAATCGACATGGCAGCAATCGGCAAGATTGCCGGTGCCGAGCGCATCGAAATCAAGCCGCAGGTTCATGAGTGGCGCTTGCCAAACGGACGCAGCGTGCTGATTCTCTCGGAGGGTCGCCTGATGAACCTGGGTAACGCCACCGGCCACCCATCGTTTGTGATGAGCAACTCTTTCGCCAACCAGGTTTTGGCCCAAATCGAGCTCTACGCTCACCGCGAGAACTACGAACTCGGTGTGTTTATTCTTCCTAAGCACCTGGACGAGAAGGTTGCGCGTTTGCATTTGGGCGCACTCGGTGTTCAATTAACTGAGTTGACTGACGAGCAGGCCGCGTATTTGGGTATCCCGAAGAACGGTCCGTTCAAGGTAGACCACTACCGTTACTAGAAGCAAAAGGATTTAGCTAGTGACCAATAAAGTGATGATCGTCGAGGACGAGCCAGCACTGCGCGAGAACCTAGAGCGCTTCCTGACTGATGTCGGCGGCTACCAGGTGGTTTCCGTTGGAGATGGCAGTGAGGCCCTTGACGTCTTCAAGGCCGAAAACCCAAACGTTGTCCTGATGGACATTCAGTTGCCGGGTGCGCCAGATGCACTCAGCGACGAAGAGAAGAAGCTTTACGGCATCTACCTGGTTCGCGAGATTCGTGACATTTCGGGTGTACCAATCATCATGGTCACCGCTCGCAGCGAGTCCGAGGTAATGGACGCCGCTTTCGAGGCCGGCGCTAACGACTACTTCGAGAAGTCGCCATGGGACCCTGACAAGCTGCTCTCGCGCATCAAGAACAGCCTCCGAGTTCAGCAGCGTGCCGCCGACGCCGAGTCGGGCGTGCTGAAGATTGGCTCGGTCACCGTGGACATCCTGGGTCACGAGGTGCGTAAGAACGGCGAAAAGGTTTCGCTGACTCCATACGAATTCAAGCTGCTGACCACTTTGGCCGAGAAGCCTAAGTTTGTCTTCAGCCGCGAGCAGCTGCTGAAGGACGTCTGGAACCACAGCTACCAGGGCGACACTCGTCTGGTTAACGTGCACATCCAGCGCCTTCGTTCCAAGATTGAAGACGATCCGGACAACCCAACCGTCGTGGTAACCGTCCGCGGTATCGGTTACAAGGCTGGCCTGAACTAAGTGAAAAAGCCGGGTCTGTTCCGGACCGTGATCGGTTGGCTCCGCCGCAGCATTCAGTTGCGAGCAGTGGTGTCCACGGTCGCGCTCACCGGACTGGCGCTGGTTGCCCTCGGTGGCTTTCTCTCTTATTCGATCGGTAACGGTCTCTTCCAAACCCGCTTGACTCAGGTGCTCAATGAGTCGCAGCGCGCAGTCATTCAGGTTCAAAACACGTTCAGTGCTTCCAGCGTCACCGACGAGGTGGCTCTGCAGACGTTGATGAACTCGGTGGTGCCATCGCTGGAGTCCAACACCGCAAGCCAGGAGCGTCAGGTTGCGCTGCTTCGCACCCCGGGTCAGCCGTCGGGGTCTCTGGTGCTCCAGTCGCCGATGTCATCCAACCTGAGCCTGCAGGCAATCCCAAGTCAGCTTCGCTCCAAGGTTGCCAAGGCGGGTTCCACGCTTCAGTACCAGTCGGTATCAATCCCGACAGCGACGGGCATTCACCCCGGAATCGTGGTCGGTGCGCCGATTCAGATTCCGCTCGCCGGCGCCTACGAGCTCTACCTGGTCTTCGACCTCCAGAACGAGCAGGACACTTTGCTGTTCGTGCAGCGCACCCTGGTTGTCGGTGGTTTGGTTTCGCTGGCTCTGATTGCCCTGGTTTCCTACTTCGTCACCAACTGGCTGGTGGCTCCGCTGCGAACCGCCAGTGAGGTAGCGGAATCCATCGCCTCCGGTGACCTGGACAAGCGTCTGCCGGCCAAGGGTACCGACGTAATCGCCACCATGGCGGCCTCCTTCAACAAGATGGCCGACTCGCTGCAGAAGCAGATCACCAAGGTGACCAACGTCTCCACCATGCAGCAGCGCTTCGTTTCCGATGTGAGCCACGAACTCCGCACCCCGATGACCACGATTCGAATCAGCGGTGACATGCTGTTCCGTAATCGCGACAAGCTGGCTCCGTCCCTGAAGAAAGATGCCGAGACCCTAAACGACCAGATCATCCGCTTCGAGGCCCTGCTGGGCGACCTGCTGGAGCTGAGCCGTTTCGACGCCGGTGGTGTTCGTCCGCACATGGAACTTCAGGACATTCAGCAGGTGGTCGGTATGGCCATCGTCTCGGTGGAACCACTGGCGCGGTCCAAGGGCAGCAAGATCAACGTCGACCTACCCACCGAGTTGGTTGAAGTCGAACTGGACAGCCGACGCATCGAGCGACTACTGCGCAACCTGCTGGCAAACGCCATCGAGCACGGCGAGGGCAAGCCGATTGACGTTCACGTTGGCGCCGATTCAAACGCTGCCGCGATTACTGTGACCGACTATGGCATTGGCATGAGCAAGGAGCAGCTGGATCGAGTCTTCGACCGCTTCTGGCGAGCTGATCCTTCGCGCCAGCGCACCAGCGGCGGTACCGGTCTGGGTCTGGCCATCAGCCAGGAGGACGCTAACCTTCACGGCGGCTGGCTGCAGGTATGGGCCCGCCCAAACCAGGGTGCCTGCTTCCGTTTGACTCTACCCTTCACCCGTGGCGGGGCACTCCTGTCCTCGCCTCTGCCGATGCCACCGAGCAAGCCACTCTGGGACATGCCCGAGGGTTTCTACCATGAGTAGTGGCCGCTTCAGCGGTGCCGGTTTCAAGGGCTTTGCCGCCACTCGTTTTCGCGTCGCAGCGTCACGGGTTCGCTTTGCGGTCGCGGCGCTGCTCGGTGTTTCGCTGGTCACCGGATGTGCCGAAATCCCCACCGCATCCTCGGTGAAGCAGGGGCCGGATATCCAAAGCGGCCTTTCCAGCGACTACCTCTACTACTCGCCCTCTGGTCCGGTTCTGGGAGAGTCCAAGGCAGACATCCTGGCCGGCTTCCTGAACGCTTCAACTGGACCGCAGAACGACTACGGAGTCGCTCGCGAATATCTGACTCCGGAATTCAAGACCAAGTGGAGTCCCAACGATCGGGTGTACATTCAGCGCGGCAGCCAGAAAGTGGTTATCGATGCGGACGGCCAGGCAACCGTTTCGATCGGTGTCTCCGCTGTCGTTGATGCTCAGGGCCATTACACCGCGAAGTCGGCTAACGCGTCCCAGACCCTTAAGTTCAAGTTGACCCAGTTCAATGGCGAGTGGCGCATCAGCGAAGCCCCGAATGCCGTGGTCATGATTCGCCCGGTATTCGACGTCATCTTCCGCAGCTACTCGGTGTATTTCTTTGATCGCACCTACAGCTACCTAATCCCGGACCTGCGCTGGTTCCCGGCCCGCGCCAGCACCGCAACCCGTCTAGCCAACGCAATCCTTTTGGGCCCGAGCGCTTGGCTAGCCAATGCGGTATCCCCGGCGATGCCAAGCGGCACCGAGTTGCTGATTGATGCGGTGACGGTCTTGAAGGAGACCGCGGTCGTAAACCTTTCAAGTCAGGCGCTGCAGGCTACTAAGTTGCAAAAGCAACGCTTCAAAGCCGAACTCTTTGCCACTCTGACGCAGATCGGCGGAGTCGAAAAGGTCAAGATTCAGATTGACAGTGCCGATCAAAAGATCGAGGACTTTTCGCCCGCAAGTACATCCTCGGGTGCCTTCGCCCCGGTGGTCTTAGCGGCCGGCCAGCTTCAGCAGTTGATTGGCCCTAGCGGTTCCCGGCTGGCAAACGCCTCGGCCTGGGTGAAGACTGTGCAGGCCAAAGACTTCGCGGTAACGGCCGACGAAACCTCGGTGGCTTTGGTCGGAAGTTCAGGGGTCTATCTTGGCCGGCTGGACCAGTCCACCGAGAGCCCGAAACTGGTCGACACCCGCAGCCGTTTGCTTTCGCCCCGCTTCGACCGCCGTGGGCAGCTTTGGCTGATGGGCACCGATGGGACAATTCAGATCGTGACGCAAACCGGTAAGCCGGTCTGGCAAACCCTGCCCTGGTTGAAGGATCACCGGGTCCGTGCCTTCGCCATCAGCCCCGAGGGTGCCCGCCTAGCCCTGGTGGTCCAGGACGCCAAGAAGGTGCTTCGCCTGCACCTGGTTTCGGTGATTCGAAACACCCTGGGTGCCGTTACCGGCTTTGGTGACCCAATCGAACTTTCCTACGGGGTTGGATCACCGAGGGCCATCGAGTGGGCCGGTAAAACCAATCTGATGGTGCTGTCTACCGTCACTGCATCGCAGTCAAACCTCAGCATGCTGACGGTCGGTGGCGAGCCGCGAGAGATCGGATCGATCGACCCGGCTATCGGACTGATGGTCAGCGATGATGGCTCAAACATTTACGTTTTGGATTCGCTTCACCGCCTGAAGGAATACCGCGGTTATACCTGGACCTATCTGGATCAGGACGTAACCGCTGCCCACATGGTCAACTAAGGCAGTTCTCCACAGTTCCGGTCTGGGACGTTTGATTGGGCCGGCTCGCCAGGCAGGCTGGGGAAATGCTCTCAGCCTGGCTACCCCTGAAATGCGTTCTCTGTGACAAACCCCCGAGGCAACTCTGTGACCACTGTCGCGCCCAGTTGCCCCTCCGAAAACGTTCGGTGAGCCGAGCCGGCGCACCACCTGGCTTTTCCTGTGCCGATTACTCCGATTCGGTTGCGACCCTGGTGAAGGCATTCAAGAATGATGGCTCGGTGATTCTCGCCAGACAGCTGGGGGTCTGGATGGCGGCGGCAGTGGGGGACTGGGCTAGGCAAACCAGAACAGATCGACAACTGGAAATCGCGCTGGTTCCCGCACCAAGTCGGGCTGCCAACAATCGCAGCCGTGGCTATTCGCCGGCACGGCTTTTGGCTTCCAACCTGGCCGTCCAATTGCGCGCGCTGGGGGTACAGGCCAGAGTCTGTGACCTGATGAGGGTCAGTGGTCCGGTGCGCGACCAGGCAGACCTGAACCGTTCCGAGCGCAAGCTGAATCTGGTTGGACGCATGTGCATCGAGGGGTCCGCGCACAGCAGGCTGGCCAATCGGAAAGTGGTTCTGGTGGATGACATCATTACGACCGGTTCGACCCTTGCGGAGATGGCTCGGTGCTTGGAATCCGAGGGCATTGTCCCTGAGATTTTTGTCACTTTCGCGGAAACTTTGTAAAAACCCTCACACGCGTTTCGTTTTGGGTATAACTTGCTTTCACGGGCAATGACGCCCGAGACGGAGGTAACCATGGAAATCACCATTTCAGCCCGCAACCTTCAGGTTTCGGATCGATTCCGGGACTATGTGCTTGAGAGGGCACACAAGGTAGAACAGTTAGCCAACAGGACCCAAGCGCTGACCATCAAGGTGACCCGTCACGAACATAAAACCTCCGGCCTGGAGGACCAGGTGGAACTCACCGTGGTCGAGCCAGGTCACGTAATTCGCGCCGAGGCTCACGCCGGTGACAAGTTTGCCGCTTTTGACATTGCCCTCGGAAAGCTCTCGGAGCGCCTGCGCCGCGTGGGTGACCGTCACAAGGTTCACCGCGGTCAGCACCGCCAGAATGGCACCGCCGAGCTCTCGGCAACCGACTTCTCGCAGCTAGACATTACTCCGGCTAACTCGGATGTTCTGCTTGGTAAGGCAACAGCCACCGAGGCCGCCCAGGAGGTTTCCGGACCGGACCTGGGCGAGAGCCCGGTGGAGATCCGCCGCAAGGAGTTCCCAACCCTTCCGATGTCGGTTGACGACGCCCTGTACCACATGGAATTGGTGGGCCACCCGTTCTATTTGTTCCTGGACTCGGCGACCGGAAAACCCTCGGTGGTTTATGCCCGAAAAGGCTGGCAATACGGCGTAATTACGCTGCAGTAGGTTCGCCCAAAGCGTTAAGCCCCAGACCGCTTGGTCTGGGGCTTTCGCCTAAGATTGAGGGGTATAACGAAACCGTTTGGAGCACCCTTTGGCTAACATTCTCGACAAGGTACTGCGCGCTGGTGAAGGCCGCGTACTCGCCAAGCTTCGCACCATCACCGCCAGCGTCAACGCCCTCGAAGAAGAGTTCGCGAAACTGACCGACGCCGATCTTGCGGATGAGACTTCGGCACTCCGTGCCCGCTACGCTGCGGGCGAGAGCCTCGACGACCTCCTTCCAGAGGCATTCGCCGCCGTGCGCGAAGCCTCGAAGCGCACCCTTGGCATGCGTCACTTCGACGTCCAGATCATGGGTGGTGCCGCGCTGCACCTGGGAAACATCGCCGAGATGAAGACCGGTGAAGGTAAGACTTTGGTTGCCACCCTGCCCGCCTATCTGAACGCCATCGCCGGACGCGGTGTGCACGTGGTTACCACCAACGACTTCCTGGCCGGTTACCAGAGCGAGCTCATGGGCCGCGTCTTCCGAGCCCTGGGCATGACCACCGGCTGCATCATCAGCGGCCAGGAGCCCGCGGAGCGCCGTGCTCAGTACCTGGCCGACATCACCTACGGAACCAACAACGAGTTTGGTTTCGACTACCTGCGCGACAACATGGCCTGGGAAAAGGCC
>JBEGRP010000033.1:0-8437 GCA_041180345.1 Actinomycetota bacterium
ACCGAGGAGATGGCGAAGAGCTCGAATAAGTCTTCTAAGGCCTCCACAAAGGCTTCCCACTTAAAGTCGGGCTCATAACCGTGCAGGAAAAGAAAGGGATTCCCGGCCTCATCATTCATCAGGTACAGGCCCAGATTGAGCGGCTCGTAGCTAATGATATGGTCTTTTTCAAAAAACATGACTGGGCGACGACTGCGATAGTCCAGTAATTCATCATTGTGAAACTGCGCCACAAGGGTGAAGTCGTAGTTCGCAAAAATGCTGTCTGAAACCTGGCTAATTGTTCCACCGGCGTCAGAAAACCCACTTAGTCCCGCCACCAGCGGCAAACCGAGCGGGACCTCGGTTGGCTCAACCAAGATTTCAAACAGGTCCGAAGGTTCAATCACAGTGCAATTCTAAACAAGGACTCTTGACGAGCCCTTCCCACTCGGTGGGAGATAACGACACCTAGCGCCGGGGAGGATTTAGGCTGATGCCATGAGTCAAATAAAGTTCAGCGTGTCAAACACCAACTCGAAAGGCAAGTCCGGAGCGGTCGTCGTTGTTGGGGCGGCTCCAGTGGGTGAAAAGGTACAGCTCATTGGGTCGGATCTGCTCTCTACGAGTGAACTCAAATCGTTGGGTGTGACAGGTAAGCCTGAGACACTCACCAGAACCCTGGCCGGTGGGCAATCAGTGGCTATTCTCGGCATGGGTTCAGAGTCTCCTGATGTTGATTCCTGGCGGGAACTTGGAGGCTTTCTTGGGCGTGCACTGAGCGATGTGGATGCTCTAGAACTGCAACTCCCCCTCACTGACTCGGCTGCTGCGGAGTCGGTCTTAGAGGGCATCGCACTTGGTTCGTACTCATATGCGGGTAAGGGAAAACAACCCGCCCTGAGTTCAGTTCACCTAACAACGGCTCTCCCAGTTGACAAGAAATCCCTCAAGCGCGTGACCGTCTTAGCCCAGGCGGTCAAAGAAACCCGAGATCTGGCAGCCACTCCAGCCAACGAACTCTACCCCTCACATTTTGCGAAGTTGGCCGAGGGCGCCGCCGAGAAGCATGGATTGAAGATTGAGGTTTGGGACGAAAAGAAGCTAGCCAAAGATGGCTTTGGCCTGATAGCCGCCGTTGGCATGGGTAGCGTTAGGCCACCTCGCCTAGTCAAACTGACCTATGCGCCTAAAAACGCCGAAAAGCACCTTGCGTTGGTCGGTAAAGGCATCACATTCGACACGGGCGGTCTTGCCGTCAAGCCGCTCGGTGGCATGCTTGGCATGAAGTACGACATGACTGGTGCGGCCTCTGTTTACGCCGCAATTCTCGCCATCGCGCAATTGAACCTTCCCATCCATGTGACCGCCTACCTTTGCTTGGCCGAAAACATGCCATCAGGAAGCGCAATGCGGCCTGGCGATGTCTTCAAGGCCCGCAATGGCAAAACGGTCGAGGTAACGAATCCAGATGCAGAGGGCCGCCTGGTTCTCGGAGACGGAATCGCAGCAGCCTCGGAAGAGCGGCCAGACCTGATTGTTGACGTCGCGACACTGACCGGCGCCGCACGCATCGCTCTGGGTGTGCGATACACCGGCCTAATGGGATCCGCAGCCGCTGTCAACGCCGTGAAGCAGGCCAGCCAAGCTGCGGGTGAACTGGTCTGGGAAATGCCGTTCGCTAAAGAGATTCGCAGCTACATCGACTCGCCTGTAGCTGATTTGCAGAACTCGAAAGTGGGATCAAGCTTTGGCGGGATGCTCGTTGGCGGTTGGTTCCTCTCGGAGTTTGTTGGCAACAAGGCTGATGGAACCAAGCTCGAATGGGCCCACCTGGACATTGCTGGCCCAGCTGACAACGAAGGATCTGCTTACGGATACACTCCGAAAGGCCCCACCGGTGTCATGGTTCGCACACTGGTGAATTTGGCCGAGGGAATGTGCGCCTAACTGGGGCACAAACCCAATAAATCGGAGTAAAGTTTTGTACTGATGCCTGTTTTTTATGAGGGAGTTTTCTGTGGCTGACCACAACTTTGACGTCGTTATTCTCGGTGGTGGAAGTGGTGGCTACGCAGCTGCGCTCCGCTCTGCCCAGCTCGGAAAGAGCGTCGCTCTGATTGAGCGCGACAAGCTCGGTGGCACCTGTCTGCACCGCGGTTGTATTCCAACCAAGGCACTCCTACACGCCGCTGAGGTTGCTGACGTAACCCGTGAGGCAGCTCACGTTGGTGTATCGGCCACTCTCAACGGCATCGACATGCCGGCCGTTAACAGCTACCGGGACGGCATCGTTGACCGCCTGTTCAAGGGACTGACCGGTCTGGTCGGACACTCCAAAAACATCACCTTTGTTGCCGGTGAAGGCCGCCTAACTGGCCCTAAGACCGTCACGGTGAACGGTGACAACTACACCGGTGCGAATGTTGTGCTGGCAACTGGTTCTTACAGTCGCTCACTTCCTGGACTGGAAATCGGTGGACGAGTCATCACCTCGGAGCACGCTCTGCAGCTGAACTTTGTGCCTAACAAGGTCATCGTTCTCGGTGGTGGCGTAATCGGCGTCGAGTTCGCATCGATCTGGAAGTCTTTCGGCACCGACGTGACCATCGTCGAAGGTTTGCCAAGTCTGGTTCCAAATGAGGACCCAGCTGTGTCGAAGGCACTGGAGCGCGCATTCCGCAAGCGTGGAATCAACTTCAAGACCGGTGTTCGCTTCTCCGGCGTGACCCAGGACGAGAACGGCGTTGTCGTTTCGCTGGAAGACGGAACTCAGCTAGACGCTGAGCTGCTTCTGGTCGCTGTTGGTCGCGGACCAAACTCCGCTGGTTTTGGTTATGAAGAGCAGGGAGTCACTGTTGACCGTGGCTTCGTGATCACCAACGAGCGTCTGCAGACCAGCCTTCCGGGCGTCTACGCAGCTGGAGACATTGTCCCGGGATTGCAGTTGGCTCACCGAGGATTCCAGCAAGGTATCTTCATCGCCGAGGAGATCGCTGGCCTGAACCCTCGTACCATCGACGAGAACAACATTCCTAAGGTGACTTACTGCGAGCCGGAGATTGCCTCGGTGGGTCTTACCGAAGCCAAGGCAGCTGAGAAGTTTGGTGCCGAGAACATCTCCACCTACGAGTACAACCTCGGCGGCAATGGAAAGAGCCAGATTCTGGGAACTGCCGGCTTTGTCAAGCTGGTCCGCCAGAACAACGGTCCCGTCGTAGGCGTGCACATGATCGGTTCCCGTGTCGGTGAGCAGATCGGTGAAGCCCAGCTAATCGTGTCGTGGGAAGCATACCCAGAGGACGTCGCAACACTTATCCACGCTCACCCAACCCAGAACGAGGCAATGGGTGAAGCCCACCTCGCCCTGGCCGGCAAGCCGCTGCACGCCCACGCCTAAAATCCACAACTAAGTTTTCAAACTGCTATCCAAGGAGCATTCAGAAAAATGAGCGAAGTTCTACTTCCAGCACTCGGTGAAAGCGTCACCGAGGGAACCGTTACCCGCTGGCTCAAAAAGGTCGGCGACACCGTCGCCGTCGACGAGCCGCTGGTTGAGGTCTCGACCGACAAGGTCGACACCGAGATTCCATCGCCGGTTGCCGGTGTGCTCCAGCAGATTTTGGTCAACGAAGATGAGACTGCTGCTGTTGGAGCGGTTTTGGCGATCGTTGGCGACGGTGCCGCTGCCACCCCGGCCGCACCAGTGGTCGAGGCTGCTGCACCAGCTCCGGTAGTCGAGGCTCCGGTTGCTCCTGCACCAGCAGCTCCAGCTGTGGTAGCAGCTCCTGTGGCTCCTCCAGTTGTCGCAGCTCCTGTTGTTGCCGCTCCAGTTACCCCAGCTCCGGTTGTTGCCGCTCCTGTTGTCAACAACAGCGACGCCAGCTACGTCACTCCGTTGGTGCGCAAGCTTGCTAACGAGAACGGCGTCGACCTGAGCACCGTATCCGGCTCGGGTGTTGGCGGACGCATCCGCAAGGAAGACGTTCTCGCTGCGGGTAGCGCAGCTCCATCAGCCGCCAAGAGCCCTGCGGCCGCTTTCGTGGCAGAGGTTTCGCCGTTGCGCGGCACCACCGAGCCGATGTCTCGCCTGCGCAAGGTGCTGGCCGAGCGTGCTGTGGCATCGATGAACTCGACTGCTCAGCTGACCACCGTTGTTGAGGTTGACGTAACCCGCATTGCTCAGCTACGTCAGAAGGTTCAGCCAGCGTTCGTAGCTAAGAATGGCATCAAGCTGAACTTCATGCCTTTCTTCGCCCTAGCTGCTGCCGAGGCACTGAAGGCACACCCAAAGCTCAACGCAAGCATTGAAGGTGACAGCGTGGTCTACCACGGCACCGAGAACATCTCGTTCGCTGTGGACACCGAGCGCGGACTGCTGACTCCAGTAATTCGTGACGCCTCGACTCTCAACATCAGTGAGATTGCGAAGACCATCGCCGACAAGGCGGATCGTACCCGGAACAACAAGCTGACCCCGGATGAGCTACAGGGCGGCACCTTTACCCTGACCAACACCGGTTCGCGTGGTGCGCTGTTCGACACTCCGGTCGTGTTCCTCCCTCAGGTTGCAATCCTGGGAACCGGCGTAGTCACCAAGCGTCCTGCTGTTGTTACCGATGCCGAGGGCAATGAGTCCATCGCCATCCGTAGCCTGGTTTACTTGGCTCTGTCTTACGACCACCGTCTGGTGGATGGTGCAGATGCTAGCCGCTTCCTGGTGGATGTAAAGACCCGCCTGGAGCAGGCCAACTTCGATTCGAATCTCGGTCTCTAACCAGCCGAATTCAGCAGAGAGTGCGATCCCATCGGGGTCGCACTTTTTGCTTCCCAGCGGCTGTTGAGTAGCGTGAATCGGACTGCAAATTGACGTTCGTCGGTCCCGCAACGCCTTGAGATTATCTGCTGCCTTTCCCCGCCGATCACGATGTCGCGAATTAGTTCTAGATGTGGTGCGTCTTCAGCCTTCTCGCTATCGAGAGGCTGCAGTCCTGAAAGATTGAGTTCACACTCTGACTTGGCTGCTGTTCCCGCCGTACTCGGAATCTGGTTGGTGTGAGGAACACGCGGCTGAGCATTCGTCAAATCGCTAAAGCTCGAAGATATAGACGCTAGATCGATCACTGCCTTACCAACAGCCATTGCCCGCAACGCAACGACCAGCAGGACAATAGTCGCGATAAGAACGCGACGAATCTTCGATTGGCTTTTGAACCAACTGAGGCAGCGCCTCAGCAAGCCGGCCCTGGCCCTAGTCCATCTCCTGCCCCAAACTGAGGGCGGGAGTATGGAAATCTCCGCCTGTCGGCGCTCTCTTCTTGAACGATGCTCGTCCACATCAGCCGAATAGACCCAGTCAAACGATTGGATCTTGGCTTTAGAGGTTTCTCCTGCCTCTCTGCGGAGGCCTGCTTCAGGTTCAGACACAAACCCCTTGTCGAAAACAAAAACGGCTTTTGTCGAGTTTTCGCCGCCAAGCTGAAACCGCCTAGAACCGATCCTAGAGAGTTCAGTTACCTGGCCCGTTGACCAGGCAGCCTCTAAATCCCGACGCAATGCGAATATACGTTTCATGATCTTGAATACCTCCCGGCTCGATGCTGTCACACTCGGCGTGAACGGAATGCGCTGGATAACTAATCTGTTGATAAATGGGTATCCAGACCTAGTTAGAATTGACCAATGACCGAATTCATCACCGCTGGCCTAGCGCCGAATTTCGTGTCTTACGACTCTGGCTTGGAAATGCAAAACCAGATCCACCATGAGGTGGCTTCAGGTTCCCGCGAGAATACAGTGATTCTGCTGGAGCACGAGCCGGTTTACACTGCCGGAAAACGCACCGAAGGCGAAGAGTGGCCGCAGGATGGCACCCCGGTGGTTGAAACTAACCGCGGTGGGAAGATCACTTGGCACGGACCTGGGCAGCTTGTTGGTTACCCAATCATGCAACTCCCCCGACCGATAGACGTTGTCGGCTACGTGCGCTGGCTGGAGCAGGTGCTAATCGATACCATCGCTGATTTTGGCCTATTCACGGAGCGCGTTGAAGGACGCTCCGGCGTGTGGGCTCCTCAGCCCGATGGCTCGCACCTCAAGGTCGCCGCAATCGGCATTCGAGTGTCTGAGCACACGACTATGCACGGGTTCGCCTTAAACTGCAATAACTCACTGAAACCGTATGAGACCATCATCGCCTGCGGCATCCGCGACGCCGGCACCTCAACACTGACCGAACTTCTCGGTCACGAAATTACGCCAGCCATGGCAGCTGTCCAGGTGCAGAAACACCTGGACACGATCTATAAGGTGCAACTATGACCGACTCCCCCAAGAAACTGCTACGAATCGAAGTGCGCAACTCCGAGACCCCAATCGAGAAGAAGCCTGAGTGGATTAAAACCCGGGCAAAAATGGGTCCCGAGTACACCGCGCTGCAGAGCCTAGTAAAGGGTGAAAACCTGCACACGGTTTGCCAGGAGGCCGGTTGCCCAAACATCTTCGAATGCTGGGAAGACCGCGAGGCAACCTTCCTTATCGGCGGTTCCCAGTGCACCCGTCGCTGTGACTTCTGCCAGATCGACACCGGTAAGCCGGCTGACTTCGACGCCGATGAGCCACGTCGCGTGGGCGAATCAGTGGCGAAGATGAACCTGCGATACGCAACAGTTACCGGTGTCGCCCGAGATGACCTCGAAGATGAAGGTGCTTGGCTCTACGCCGAGACTATTCGCCAAATCCACGCACAATCCACCGGCACCGGTGTAGAGATCCTGGTGCCAGACTTCTCCGGTAAGCCGGAGCTGCTGCAGCAGGTCTTTGACGCCAGGCCCCAGGTATTCGCTCACAACCTTGAAACCGTTCCGAGAATCTTCAAAGAGATACGTCCAGCATTCCGTTACGACCGCTCGCTCAACGTCATCACTCAAGCCCGAGATGCCGGCATGGTAACTAAGTCAAACCTAATCCTGGGTATGGGTGAGACCACCGACGAAATCCGGCAGGCCCTCCAAGAGCTCCGCGACGCCGGTACCGACATCATCACCATTACGCAGTATCTGCGGCCTTCTGTCAGACATCACCCGGTCTCTCGATGGGTAAAGCCGGAAGAGTTTGTTGCGCTGAAGGAGGAGGCTGAGGCGATGGGCTTCCTGGGCGTCCTTAGCGGCCCACTGGTGCGAAGCTCCTACCGCGCTGGAAGACTTTGGGCTCAGAGCATGGCGGCCAAAGGTCATCCGATTCCTGAGCACCTGCAGCACCTCGCCGACACGGCGCTTGGCTTCTCCCAGGCGGTCTAAACGGTAGGCTGGAGCAATGGCTAAGAACACTCGCAAAGGCTCTGGTCGCTTCACCCAAATGTGGGAAATCTGGAAGCTGACCGCTAAGACAGACAAGAAGGCAGTACCAGTTGCTGCGGTTGGCGCACTCGGTGCATTCCTTGCCAGCCTGCTTTTGGGCTTTATCGGTGGTGGTTCTGCGATTGGCATGACAATCTGGTCTGTGCTGGGCCTGGTTGCTGCAGCCGTTACCTTCACAGCCCTGATTAGCCGCCGTGCAGAAAAGATGGCCTACGCCCGTATCGAAGGGCAGCCAGGTGCGGTTGGAGCGATCTTGCAAACGATCCTGAAGCGCGGCTGGAGTGGCACTGAAGAGCCGGTCGCCGTTAACGCCAAGAGTCAGGACCTGCTTTACCGTGTATCCGGTCGCGGCGGCATCGTGATCATCGCCGAGGGACACCGCAGTTCGGTGTCTCGTCTGGTCGAAGAGGAAAAGCGCAAACTCGCTAAGGTGACCAACGGTGTTCCAGTTACCGTTCTCTGGGTTTGCGGCGACGAACACTCGGTTCGCCTGGGCGAACTGTCGAAGACCATTTTCAAGCTCGACAAGGTCGTACGCACTGCTGAACTCGGTGAAATCAACCGTCGCCTTTCGACCATGCGATTGAACGTTCCGGTTCCGAAGGGCATGGACCCAACCAAGGTCCGTGGCATGTCAAAACCGCGCTAAGTGACTATTGAAAAAGAAACCGCCCCCGGAGGGCGGTTTCTTTTTACCGACGGACCATCACCGTTTTCGCCGCCTTGTCGTGCAGACCTCTCGAATCCGCATCCCAGATCGCCACGGGAATAACTAGCAAAAGCAGGAAGGTTCGAATAGTCGCTGCATAGAATCCGGGCTTTCCACCAACTAGTTTCCTGACAGCAATGCCCGCACAAAGCATTCCGACCGAACTTCCAACCACCCAAAGGCCAACTATCTGAAGCAACCCGAAGATGATCAGCGTTGCGCCGTTGTCATCGGCAAAGAAGGCGTGCGAGAGGAGCAAAGAACTACCCCAATCAATCGCAATGGCAAGGATTCGTCGGGGCATCTTCGCCAAACTGCCCGCGCCAGTTTGAGGCAAACCCAATCGCTCGCCAGCCCAGCGCTGTGGTTCTGAATTGGTCATGACAAAAAG
>JBEGRP010000034.1:0-8351 GCA_041180345.1 Actinomycetota bacterium
GGGATGAGCGCGCCGTTCTTCAGCTGGAAGGTCGCCGGAGTTCCCTTGCTCCAGGAGGAATCGAACTGGCTCTTGGCTGGGCTCCAAATGTAACCCGAGTAGTGCACGGTGATCATGTCGTTCAGCTTGACGACATCGCCCTTGCCCTGAATCAGGGTCTCGGCCTTGAAGTCACTCGGTGCCGCGCTGGTTTCCCAGTTCTGCATGACTAGTCCCGGAACGCCCGCGGCGTTGGTGACAACCTGTGGGAAGCCATCCTGGGCAGGCTTTGCGTCGCCCTGGGCTTTCGGCAGGTAAACCTTGAGAATCTTGAATACGAAGATGATCGAGTCATCCTTGCCGATGCCCGAGCTCTCGTAGGCCTTGCCGCCGTGCGAGTCCTTGGCCGAGAAAATGGTTGCTACTACCGAGCCTTCACGAGCGCCACCGAGGGCGTCACAGAAGTTAGCGCTGCCCTTTTCGCTGCTCTGAACCACCTGCGAGACGGCGTCGGTGCCGTTCCATGCGGTGCCCTGGAGCAGCTTGCCGGTCGCGGCGTTGTACGACTGGTATTCAAACTTGATCTGCTGAGCGCCACCAAAGCGTGGGCCCTTGCCGGCAACCAGAACCTTGGTCTCGGTGCTGCTGGCGGTCAGCGGAGTTGGGAACTTCAGGGTTGGAGCACCCTTGGCCGGAATCTTTGCGGTGATTTGCTTTGCGGTCGAGCCGGTGACGTACTGCTTGCAGACCATCGGTGCATCCAGACCGGCGGTCGCGCTTGCCGACTGGCTTGAGCATCCGGAAAGTGCGGCAGCAGTTAGCAGCGAGGCAGCGACCAGAGAAATGATTTTGCGCAAAAGAATGACCTTCTTGTTCCGAATTTGTTTGTAAGTTTATCTGCTATTCCGCGGCCGAATCGGACTGTTCGTCCAGACGGGCCTGGGCTGCTGCCTCGGCATTGCGCACGGTCTTGCGCAACTTCTTATCGCTGATTCGTCGTTGCCCGAGGTGATCTGGATTCCAGACCGCGATGTCCTCGTCGGCGAACTCAGGCTTGTTGCGAGTCTTGAACTGCGGAAGGACAGTTCCCGGGTTGAGTCGTCGAGCCACGATCAAGAAGCCGGTGTGGCCAATCATCCGGTGCTCTGGTCGAACTGCCAGGCCCTGGAGGTGCCAGTCGCGAACCATCGACTCGAAAGCTTCAGGTTCATTGAACTGCCCGCTTGAGCGCAGTTCCTCGGCCAGGCGTGACAGCTGGGTAACGGTAGCCACGTAACCCAGGAATAGCCCTCCCGGAACCAGGGCGTCGGCGGCTTCGTTTACACACTCCCAGGGAGCCAGCATGTCCAAAACCACGCGATCGACGCTGCCATTAGGGATCTTCTTAGGAAGTTCATCCTGGAGGTCACCGAGGTGAATGTCCCAGTTTGCCGGCTTAGCACCAAAGTGAGTGGTGATGTTCGCCTGGGCAATCGAAGCAAACTCTTCACGACGCTCAAAGGAATCCAGCTTGCCGGTAGGTCCGATGGCGCGCAGCAGGTACATGCTAAGCGCTCCTGAACCCACGCCGGCCTCAACCACCCGGGCACCCGGGTAGATGTCGCCCATGGTCACAATCAGGGCTGAGTCTTTTGGATAGATGATTGCAGCGCCGCGCGGCATAGACAGCGCGAAGTCGCTCAGCAGTGGACGGAAAGCGAGGAACTCGGTGCCGGCGCCGGTGGCAACCACCGATCCCTCTTCCTTGCCGATGATGTCGTCGTGCTTCAGGTCTCCGCGGTGAGTGCCGAAAGCTGCCCCCGGAACCAGGGTGATGGTGTTCAGCTTGCCCTTCGGTCCGGTCAGCTGGACGCGGTCACCCGCTCTAAATGGCCCGCGCGGTAACTCGGTGTAGTGGTTTGAAGTCATCGCGGTTCCTTAGTCGAAAAGTTCGTTTAGGTGGTGTGGCTCAACGCCAACAAGGGTCGGCCAGATGGTTCGGCCGGGGATCTCTGGAAGTTCAACTGCGCAGGGTATGGCTAAGGCCCGGGTCCCGGCGGCCTCGGCCGAGGTTAGCCCATTGAGGGAGTCCTCGATGGCAACACACATCTCCGGTGTCAAGCCAAGGCGTTCGGCAGCGATTTGAAATGCCTCCGGGTGTGGTTTGCCATTGGTGACCTCGTCTCCCGCCACCACCAACTCAAATATTTCGAGGCCGGTTGCCTCGTGGGCGGCATCGCGGACCGCCAAGGCCATGCGGCGAATCGACATCGTGACGATTGCCTGTCGGACCCCAGCCTGATGTAGCTGAGTGGCCAGCTCCAACGCGCCCGGTCTCCAGGCCATGCCATCCTGCATGTGGAAAAGAACACCGTCGGTGAGTTCTTGGATCATCTCGTCCACCGAGATGTCGTCAATGCCCATCTTCTCGCGCATGATTGCGCAGGACACCGGAAGACTCAGGCCGGTGAGGGCCAGGCCGTCCTCGTGGGTCCAAGTTCCGGGGTACCGCTTAGACAGCGACTGCTCGGCCAGGGCCCAGTACCCTTCGCTCTCGACGAGGGTGCCGTCTAGGTCCCAGAGGACGGCGGCTGCCTTGATGGGGGAAGTCATGATGCTGCAATTTTACCCCCGGAGGCAGTTTCCGGCTTTGGCTTAGAGTTAATGGGTTCTGAGTAAAGGTATTGAACTTGAATCCGCTTCCGATTTTCTCCCAACGCACCCTGCTGGTGGCCTTTGAGGGCTGGAATGATGCCGCCGAGGCTGCTACGCAATCGTTGAAGATGATTGCTGAACAGATCGAAGCCGACTCGGTGCAGGCAATCGACCCGGAAGAGTACGCCGAGTTTCACTACGCCCGCCCGCAGGTCTACTTTGACGAAGCCGGCAACCGTCAGATCCGCTGGCCAGCAACCGAGTTGCTGGCGCCGAGTGCCGAGGCCGTTGCCGCCCGCCCGGAAATCGCGAACCTACTCATCCTGCTTGGCATCGAGCCCGCCCTGCGCTGGCGTGCTTTCGTTGCCGAGATTCTCGAAATCATCGAAGACCGCGATATTCAAGCTGTGGTTTTCGTCGGTTCGATGATCGCCGACGTGCCTCACACCCGACCAATCAAGGTGATGACCTTCAGCCAGCACGAGGATGTGCGTCACCAGTTCGATGTTGAGAAGAGTGACTATGAGGGTCCCGTTGGTATCCTCACGGTCCTGAGCCAGTCGCTCGAAGAGATGAACCTGCCGACGGTAAACCTCTGGGCCCAGGTACCTGCCTATGTCCACCAGAGCCCTTCGCCCAAGGTAACCCTGGCTCTGCTCACCGAGATTGAGCGAATGCTGGGGATTGGCTTCGACCACGGAACCCTGGCTGAAGAGGCGTTCGCCTGGGAGCGCGGCATCGATGAAATCGCCGAGGGTGACGAAGAGATGACCGGCTATATCGAGCAGCTGGAAAAGGCGCGTGACGAGCTTCAAGAGAGCGAAGGCAGCGGCGACCTGCTAGCCAGCGAGTTTGAAAAGTTCTTGCGTCAGTCCTACGAGAAAAAGGACGAAGAAAAGAGCGAAGGCAAGGAAGACTCAGCCGAAGGCTAGTCTTCGTCCTGCTCTGGTAGGTCGAATGGGAGGTCCTCCTCGAAGGCCTCTCCCAGGGCTTCCTGATAGTTCAGGAAGGCGTCTTCAAGCTGAAAATAAGCCTGATCCACCGAGAGGTCCTCGGGTCCACGACGGGCGGCGACCGCTTCGAAGTGCTTCTCCAGCGCTGCGGTCAACTGCTTCAGTGCGAATCGTGGTTCTAGTGCCATACCTTCACGCTACCCCAGTTTTCTGGTAGACTCTAGAGGTTGCCTGAATAAAGGTTCACTCGTCCGGGTGGCGGAATGGCAGACGCGCTAGCTTGAGGTGCTAGTCCTCGATAGAGGGTAGGGGTTCAAGTCCCCTTTCGGACACAGATAGATTGACCTGCTTCGCCCGGTCAGTAAAAATCCCCAGCCACCGGCTGGGGATTTTCTCGTTAAGCCGTGTTGCGCGGAGGCTATTTCTTGAAGAACTTAAGAGTCTGCAGTTTGACGCTGAACCACTTGTTCCAGAGGTAGGCGAACACCACGATTCCCAGCAGCGTGGTGAAGATGCTACCGAACACGTCATTGATGAGGTGCGCTCCTACATAGAGTCGGGCCCAGGCTTCGACAACTACCAAAATCAACCACAGGGCGGCCGCAAACCACTTTGCGCGAGAGTTGCGGGCCAGGTAGAAAAGGGCGAAACCGAAGGCGATTGCGAAGCAGACGTGGCCACTCGGGAAGGATGCGTCAACCTCCTGCGGCATCACCTGGTTGGCCAGGCCGGAAATGTCCGCACGTGGTTCGTTGAACATGATCTTGAATACCTCGGCTGGCAGCCAGCCAAATGCAACCGTCAAGCCGAACGCGAGCGCATCGAGGCGCGACTTGCCGACTAGCCAGATCAGCAATGCCACGGCAATGGTTAGGCCGATTGCATACTTTGGGCTGAATAGCTCCGAGGCCAACTGGGCCAGGGCGTTCTGTGCTGGTCCCCCGGCGGCATTGAGGGCCTTGTCGATTTCGAACGCGTTGGCCCGAACATTTTCCATGGTTCCAAGCAGGCCTGCCAACAGTGTCAGCAAGGTGGCTATCACGGCGGTCGGGAGCCAAGCTCGTAGGTGTGGAAGTCGATTGAATCGGTGCTGCGAAGTCATAAGCATCAGGTTAGTCTGCCGAGGCCGCTAACCCGCGAGCGAATCCACTGTTTTCGCGTGTAACTGAATGAAACATAGATTTTCGCTAGGAAATGTCGGCGATAAACTTTCAGGTATCACAACACCACTTTCCAAGGGGAAATCATGGCAGTTTTCAGCAACATCACCGAGGCCTTCGGCAACACTCCACTGGTGCGCCTAAACCGCATCATCGAGGGTCAGGCAAACGTCTACGCCAAGCTCGAGTTCTACAACCCTTCATCCTCGGTGAAGGACCGTCTGGCCATTGCCATGGTTGACGCCGCAGAGGCTTCGGGCGAACTTAAGCCTGGCGGCACCATCATCGAGGCGACCTCGGGTAACACCGGTATCGGTTTGGCCCTGGTTGGCGCGGCTCGCGGTTACCGTGTGATTCTGACCATGCCAGAGACCATGAGCACCGAGCGCAAGGTGCTGCTGCGCGCCTACGGTGCAGAGCTGGTGCTGACCCCTGGCCCAGAGGGCATGAAGGGTGCGGTCAACAAGGCCGAGGAACTGGGCAAGGAGATCGAGGGTTCGATTCTGGTTCGTCAGTTCGACAACCCTGCCGGTCCAAAGATTCACTTCGAGACCACCGGTGAAGAGATTTGGCGCGACCTGAACGGTGAGGTTGCCGCACTGGTAGCTGGTTCTGGTACCGGAGGCACCGTCACCGGTGCCGGACGCCGTCTGAAGCAATACAACCCTGACATCAAGGTTTTCGTTGTGGAGCCTGCGGCTTCGCCAATCCTTTCGGGTGGAGCACCTGGCCCTCACCCACTGGCTGGCATTGGTCCAAACTTCGTTCCTTCGATCCTGGACACCACCGTCTACGACGAGGTCTTCGACGCTGTAAACGAGAACTCCTTCATCTGGGCACGTCGTGCGGCTGCCGAAGAGGGTCTGCTCGTCGGTATCTCCTCGGGTTCGGCACTGTGGGCCGCAAACGAGGTATCGAAGCGACCAGAGTTCGCCGGTAAGAACATCGTTGTGATCATCCCATCCTTCGGTGAGCGTTACTTGTCGAGCCTCCTTTACAAGGACCTAACCGACCAGTACACCGCAAAGTAAGCCTGGAAACGGGGGCGTCGCGAGGCGCCCCCGTTTTTCTCGTTTCACCCCCATTTGCATAACAAGGCAGGCATGTTTAAACGAATCGCAGAAGATATCCGCACCGGGTTGCAGCTAGATCCAGCTGCCCGCAGCGGATTCGAACTGCTATTGACCACGCCTGGCATCCACGCCATCTGGACTTACCGGGTTGCTAATCGGCTCTGGAAGGCCCACTTCTTCCTGCTGGCGCGATTGGTCAGCAACTGGGCTAAGTTCTGGACCGGCATCGAAATTCACCCTGGTGCCACCATTGGCCGCCGTTTCGTCATCGACCACGGCAATGGCGTGGTCATCGGTGAGACCGCAGTGATCGGTGACGACGTGATGATGTTCCATCAGGTGACTCTGGGTTCTCGCGAGAACGTGAAGACCAAGCGTCACCCAACTATCGGTAACCGAGTCGTCCTCGGTGCCGGAGCAAAGGTAATTGGCAACATCACCATCGGTGACAACAGCTACGTCGGCGCTAACGCGGTGGTTACCAAGAGCGTCGGAGAGTACTCGACCGTGGTTGGAACCAACCAGGTCCGTCACACCGTTGGCTCCTACGCCATTTAGCTTCCGCTAGGCCTTCCGCAGCCAGCGCACCTCATAAGGTGCCAGCATTAGTCCATCGTTGAGCCAGAGATGTGCTCCGGTCAGTTCGTCGACCACTTCCCCGCTCAACCCGGCAAGTTCGTCGGTGTTCACAAACCGGTTCTGCTCGTGCAGGTTGTAGACCTGTACCAGGTTGCCAGCTGGGTGGTAGCGGTCAAAGATCGCGATGCCCTGTCCCCTGCCGGCGCGAACCCGACTAGCGACTCCGGCGTGGAGAGATTCCAGACGGCGGCGAGTTTCGATGAGGCGCTGCATCCGTGAACGAATCTGACCCGGAACACTGTGACCCAGTTCGCCATTTGCCGCCGCTATCGCGGTGTCCCAGTCCATCTTGGGGCGGTGAAGCCACCGATTGTCCTCGGCCTTTGCGGGGTCTTGAACGAAGCTGTCATCGTTGAAGAGTCCGATTTCGTCGCCCATGTAAATCAGCGGGATGCCACCAAAGCCAAAGATCATGCTGTAGGCGCAGATGTAGCGGTCGACAGCGCGTTGCAGGCGACCGGAGTCGCCAGATTCCTGCGCAACCTGGATTCCGGCCAAGCTTGCGGCAGTTCCGCTAGTTCTACGTTCGCCGCTCTGGGCGTCGGTCTGGAAGTCGGCGCCGCGCGCATCCGAACCGTAAAACTTTCCGGTGAAGTAGTCGGCTAGGAACATCCGGTGTTCGTGACCGCTGAATCCCAGACGTGCCGCATCTTGATCATCGATGGCCCAACCGATGTCATCGTGGCAGCGCAGATAGATGCCCCAGGCGGTGTTGTTGGGGATTGCCTTGAAACGGCTCAGCGCCAGTTCCATTAGGCGCGCGTCCTTGGCGGCGATTGCGCTCCAGATCTGCACCATCAGGCTGTTGTGATAGGCAAGGTCAGACACCTTGCCGGCACGGGCTCCCTCACCGAGGTAAGCTCCCACCTGAGCCGGACCTACGATTGCCTCTGCCTTGAAGATAAGGGCGGGGCTCAGGATCCGGCTGAAGGATCGCAGGGCCTGGGTGATGCTGTGAACCTCATCTTGGTTTTGGCAGTTGGTCCCCAGTCGCTTCCAAATAAACGCAATGGCGTCGAGGCGGAGGCAGTCGACACCGTGGTTCGCTAGGTTACCGATGATGTCGGCGAACTCGCAGAACACATTCGGGTTGGACCAGTTGACGTCCCACTGGTAGCTGTTGAAGGTGGTCCAAACCCAGCCGTTTAGGCGGTCGTCCCAGGTGAAGTTGCCCGGCGCAAAATCCGGGAACACTTCCGGAAGGGTGGCCTCGAACTGGTCCGGCATGTGACGGTCCGAATAGATGTAGAAGTAATCGCGGTAGTGCGGATCGCCGGCGCGAGCCTTCTCTGCCCATTCATGCTCCAAAGCAACATGGTTCAGCACTAGGTCCAGGGTTAGCGAGATCCCGGCATCGTGAAGGCTCTTGGCTGTGGACTTCAGCTGAGCCATGGTGCCCAGGTCTTCACGCAGTTTGCGGTAGTCCATCACCGCGTAGCCGCCGTCGTTGGCGCCGGGCCGTGGCTGCAGAATCGGCATCAGGTGCAGATACGAAACCCCTAGGCCTTTGAGGTAGTCGATTCTGCTGTTGAGACCCTTTAGGTCCTTGTCAAACAGCTCGGTGTAGCAGACGTAACCGATGGTGTCGTTGCGCTGGAACCAGTCCTGCTGCAAGACGCGCTCGCGGTCGCGCTGCTGCAAGTCGTTGTCGCGAGCCTTGTGGTTGGCGGCCATGACTTCGACCAACTTGGGCAAGATATAGTTCAGGTCATAGGCCCCGCGGAGACCCTCGACCAAATCCTCGCCCCAACGATCGAAGCGATCAAGAAGGTCCTGAGCCCCTCGGGATCGCGTTCCCACTAGTCCGGCAAGTTGCCCCCTTGCCGAGTCGAACTCCGCGCTGTGCTGAACCACGAATGAATCCCTTCGACCGTTGCCGTTTTCGACAGTATATGTTCGAAAAAGCTCACGGT